>NZ_BAAILP010000172.1:0-7084 GCF_054589055.1 Novosphingobium sp. 11B
TCCGGGACCGGTGGCAGTCTTTAGGTGTGAGCGTGTTGCTCGCGCAGCAAGATCGGTGGTTCACGGCCACCGGTCCCGGATCAAGTCCGGGACGACGTAAGCCTCAGATCAGCGTCTTGAACTCTTCCAGAACAGCACGATAGACACGCTTCTTGAAAGGCACGATGAGGTCCGGCAGCAATGCCGCCTCGACCCATTTCCAGTCGCAGAACTCGGCTGGCTTGTGCGCATTCAGGTCGATGTCGGCATCGCTTCCTTCGAACCGGGCGAGGAACCAATGCTGGCGCTGCCCCCGATATTTGCCCTTCCACAGCTTGCCGACAAGTTCAGGCGGCAGGTCGTAGAGCAGTTCCTCGCGGGTCTGCGACAGCAGCTTGACATGCTTCCTGGTGACGCCGGTTTCCTCGTGCAGTTCGCGAAAGGCGGCTTCCTTGAGGTCTTCGCCGTCGTCGACGCCGCCTTGCGGCATCTGCCACCAGTCGCCTTCGCGCGTGTCGATCCGCTTGCCGACGAAGACCTTGCCGTCGGCGTTGACGAGCATGACCCCGACGCAGGGGCGATAGGGCAGGGACGAGAAATCGTTCATCGAGATAGGCGAATCCGAATTGAAGGGGAGGGGCTCTCTACGCGATTCGACAGGAATTGCACCCATGTCTGCCTCATGGCCACAGGATGGCGGAACCACCGGCGCTTGACTAGCCCGCATTGAGGTCCACACTCCTCCGATGCTGACAAACCGGAAGTTTGTTCGCTCAAGAGAAAATTAATTTGTCATTGGGAACCTGAGTCCGCAGCCTCGACGCAGAAACCGGCGCGGACCGGCAGCAGAGGATAGACCATGGCGACACTGGCCGGAGAGCACGATACCGACGCGTCCGCTGTCGAGACATCGCCCGTAGAAGCGGTCGTCGTTCGCTTCGCGGGCGACTCGGGCGACGGGATGCAGTTGACCGGCGGCCAGTTCACGCTGTCCACGGCGCTTGCCGGCAATGACCTTGCCACATTCCCGGACTTTCCTGCCGAGATCCGCGCGCCGCAGGGCACGCTGTTTGGAGTCTCCGCTTTCCAGATCAATTTCGGGTCGCAGGAGATTACCACGGCGGGCGATGCGCCGGACGTTCTGGTGGCGATGAACCCGGCGGCGCTGAAGGTGAACGTCGGCGCGCTCAAGCCTGGCGGCCTCGTGATCGCCGACACTGGTGAGTTCAACAAGCGCAATCTGGAGAAGGCGAAGTATGCCGAAAACCCGCTCGAGGATGGCAGCCTCGCGAAGTGGGACGTGCTGGCCTTCGACATCTCGGCGTTGACGCTGGAGGCGGTGAAGCCCTTCGGCCTCGGCAACAAAGAGGCGCTGCGCTGCAAGAACATGTGGACGCTGGGCCTGGCGCTGTGGATGTTCGACCGCGACCGCCGGCCGCTGGTCGACTGGCTCCATGCCAAGTTCGCGAAGGCGCCGGTGCTGGCCGAGGCGAACATCGCCGCGCTCAACGCCGGGCATGCCTATGGCGAGACGGCGGAACTCACCGGCCCGCTGCGCAAGCTGCATATCGATCCGGTGCCGACCGAGCCGGGGCTCTACCGCACGGTGACCGGCGCGGAGGCGATTTCGCTCGGGCTGGTGGCGGGGGCGCAACTGGCGGGGCTGGAGATGTTCTTCGGCGGCTATCCGATCACGCCAGCTTCGGCGGTGCTGCATCACCTCGTGAAGATGAAGGAGTTCGGCGTCACCACCTTCCAGGCCGAGGACGAGATCGCGGCCATCTGTGCGGCGATCGGCGCGTCCTATGCCGGGCAGCTCGGCGTCACGTCCTCGTCGGGGCCGGGCATCGCGCTCAAGGGGGAGGCGATGGGGCTGGCGATCATGACCGAACTGCCGCTGGTCATCGTCAATTCGCAGCGGGGAGGGCCGTCCACCGGGCTGCCGACCAAGACCGAGCAATCGGATCTCTATCAGGCGGTCTACGGCCGCAACGGCGATGCCCCGCTGCCGGTGATCGCCGCGCGCTCGCCTGCCGATGCCTTCGAATGCGCGATCGAGGCCTGCCGCATCGCCACGCAGTTCATGACGCCGGTGATCCTGCTGACCGACGGCTACATCGCCAATGCCTCCGA
Source organism: Novosphingobium sp. 11B (assembly GCF_054589055.1). NCBI lineage: Bacteria > Pseudomonadati > Pseudomonadota > Alphaproteobacteria > Sphingomonadales > Sphingomonadaceae > Novosphingobium > Novosphingobium sp. 11B. Next base: position 2,113 of record NZ_BAAILP010000172.1, read on the forward strand.
GCCGTGGAAGGTGCCTGATCCCGGCGGCTTCACCCCGTTCCCGGTGGAATTCCTGATGGAGACCAACAACCCCGAGGGCAAGCCCCTGCCCTTCAGGCGCGACCGTCGCGGAGTGCGGCCGTGGATCAGGCCCGGGACGGCGGGGCTGATGCACCGCATCGGCGGCATCGAGAAGGCCGTGGATACCGGCAATATCGACTATGCCCCCGACGTCCATCAGGCCCAGACCGACGCGCGCAAGGCCAAGGTGGACGCCGTCGCGGACGCCGTGCCGCCGCAGGAGGTGGCGCTCGGGGCGGCGTCGGGAAAGCTGGCGGTGGTCGGCTGGGGATCCACCTTCGGGCCGATCCATCAGGCGGTGCGCCGGGCGCGGCGCAAGGGGCTGGACGTCAGCCACATTCATGTCCGCCACATCTGGCCGCTGCCCCGGAACCTCGGCGAACTGCTGGCCGGATTCGAGCAGGTCGTGGTGCCGGAAATGAACACCGGGCAGTTCAAGACGGTCCTGCGCGACCACTTTCTGGTCGATGCGGTGCCGCTCTCCAAGACCAGCGGCCAGCCCTTCGCCATCGCCGAGATCGAGGCCGCCATCGCGACCTTCTTCGATGCGGTCCCCGGCAACGAGGGCGGCGAAGTCTCGGTCAACGAGACGCAGCTTCCGGCACCGGAAATCGAAAAGCCCTGAGCGCTTAGGCCCAATTCGTCAGGATAGATCTCATCATGAACGACATGACCCCGATCCAGACCACGCTGAAGGACTGGGAAACCGACCAGGAAGTACGCTGGTGCCCCGGCTGCGGCGACTATGCGATTCTCAAGGCGGTGCAGCGCACCCTGCCGATGGTCGGTGCGGACCCGAAGAACACCGTGTTCGTATCGGGCATCGGCTGCTCCAGCCGCTTCCCGTATTACGTCGAGAGCTATGGCTTCCACACCATCCACGGCCGCGCCCCGGCCGTCGCGACGGGGATCAAGCTGGCCAATCCCGAACTCGACGTGTGGATCGTCACCGGTGACGGGGACGGCATGTCGATCGGCGGCAATCACACGATGCACGTCCTGCGCCGCAACCTCGACTGCCAGATCCTGCTGTTCAACAACGAGATCTACGGGCTGACCAAGGGGCAGTACTCGCCGACGAGCCGGGTGGGAACGCCGTCGCCGACCTCGCCGATCGGCTCGGTGGATCGTCCGGCGAGCCCCTGCGCCTTCGCGCTGGGGGCTGGCGCAAGGTTCGTGGCGCGCGGCTACGACGTGTCCAAGGACCTGCCGGACGTTCTCAAGGCCGCCTATGCGCACAAGGGCGCGGCGTTCCTTGAAATCTTCCAGAACTGCATCGTCTATAACAAGGATCGCTTCGACGACTTCACGGCCAAGGCCGTCGCATCGGATATGCAGATCGTCTGCCAGGACGGCGAACCGCTTTTGTTCGCAAAGAAAACCAAAGGGTTGTCACTCGATCTTGAGACCCTTTCGCTAAAAGTCGTCGATGTGGGCGATGGCGACTGGCGGGCGGCGGGGGTCGCGGTTCACAATGTGCGCAACCGGGGCCTCGCGCATATGCTGGTGGAGATGCCTTTCGGTCCGTTCCCGATGGCGCTGGGGGTGATCTACGACGATCCCGCGCCGACGTTCGAAAGCGCCGTCGTCGCCGAGCGGGCGAGCCTTACGGCGGGCAAGAGCGCGGACCTCGGCAAGCTGCTGGGCAAGGGGCAGACCTGGACGGTGGAGTGAGGCTTGTAATGTCGCATCGCAAACCCGATAAGGTTCGCGATGCAATTACCTGCCATTCATGGATAATCTGACGCACAGCCTGGTCGGCTGGACGCTCGCCGAAACCGGGCTCAAGCACCGGACACGCAAGGGGCTGGCGGCCTGCGTACTCGCGGCGAACATGCCGGATATCGACGTATTCTTCGGCAGGGCTTCCTGGGCACCGCTGGCGATGCACCGGGGTTTCACGCATGGGCTGGTCGGCGGGGTGCTGCTGATGCCGCCGCTGCTGGCGGGACTGCTCTGGCTGCTCGACCGCTGGCAGGCGTCTCGCGGTACCACCTTCCGCAGCGGATTGCCGATGCGGTTCGGATGGCTGCTGGCGCTGTGCTATCTCGGCGCGCTGACCCATCCGCTGCTCGACCTGCAGAACACTTATGCGGTGCAGCTGCTTTCCCCGGCCAGCGGGCGCTGGTTCCACACCGACGGGCTGTTCATCGTCTCGCCCTGGTTGCTGGCAATGATGGGCGCGGGGCTTTGGCTGGCGCGCCGTTGGAAGTCGCCGAAGTCCGCCGTCGGGGCGCTGGCGGGCGTGATCGGCTTCATTGCGCTCAACATCGGGATTTCCGCCATGGCATGGTGTGCGCCGCGGCAGAAGGACTCGGCCTTCAATCCCGACCGGATATTCGCCTCGCCCGAGCCTGTGCTGTTCTGGCGGCGCGACATGATCTGGCGGCAGGAGGGGCGCATCTCCTACGGCCGTTACGATCCGCTCCGTGATCCGGTGGGGCTGGTGTCCGCCGAGCCGTCGATAGCCGACAACATGGCCGACCCGCTGGTGCGCAAGGCCGCCTTCTCCACGCCGGAGGTCGTCAAGTTCCTCGCGTGGTCCCAGCTGCCGATGGCGCGGATCGAGCGGCAGGGGTGCAGCGCCGTGGTGACTTTCGGCGACGCGCGGTTCACGGGGCCGCGTCTCAGCCGCAACTTCAATGTTTCGGCAAGGGTTCCGGTGGACTGTCCAAGTCGCTGATCGCTTCGGCAGCAAGCTGCGCGGGGCGCTGGAACAGGGCGCAGGCGAGGAAAGCCCAGCCGGCACCGCCCAGCCATCCGGCGATCGCGTCGCTCGGCCAGTGGACGCCGAGCCAGACGCGGCTCCAGGCGATCGCAAGGGTGCCGACGATCGCCGCGCCGACCAGCGTGTTGCGCACTGACGAACGGTTGCTCATCGCCGCAAAGGCCAGTGCCATAGCGATATAGACGACCGCCGCGTTGAAGCTGTGCCCGCTCGGGAAGCTGTTGCCGCCCGCTTCGGTGAGGTGGGGGACGATCTCGGGGCGCGCCCGCCCGACCAGCGCCTTGAGGCCGCTGTTGACCAGCCATCCGCTCATCACGGTCAGCGCGAAGAGGGCCGCGTCGCGCCGCTGGCGCAGGAACAGCAGCGCTGCGACCGCGCCTATGGCAAATAGGTTGCGCAAGAACACGCCGCCGAGTGCCGTCACGTCGCGCACGGCTTCGAGCAGTCCCTTCGGGCCGAGCGGTTGCATCGTGTCGCCACGCCAGAACAGCAGGCCCGCCCGATCAAGGGCACCGGCATTGCCGCCGTGAACCGCGATCGCAATCGCGGCGACGCCCAGCCAGCACAAGGCGGCGGCAGGGATCAGGACTCTTCGGTTCATGGGCCGGTGCATCGAATGTGTCATCGCGCTAGGGAACGCCGGTTATCGAAGGACGTTGCCCCGCTCATGAGTTCTCCTGTCATCGTCTGGCTGCGGCGCGACCTGCGCCTTTCCGATCAACCTGCCATCGCCGAGGCCGCGCGCAAGGGGCCGGTGATACCTGTCTACATCCTCGACGACGAGACGCCCAGGCATCGCGCCATGGGCGGCGCCTCGCGCTGGTGGCTGCACCATTCGCTCGAGAGTCTTGGCGCGGCCTTGCAGGAGAAGGGCTCGCGTCTGATCCTGCGGCGGGGCCGGAGCGACGAGGTGCTCGCGAAGCTGGCCGAGGAGACCGGCGCGCAGGAGGTCCACGCTCTGCATCACTACGAACCGTGGTGGCGCAATGCCGAGAAGGCGGTGGGCAAGATGGGGGGCAAGGCGCTGACGCTTTGCCTGCACCACGGCAACTACCTCGCCCCGCCGGGCTCGGTGACGACGGGCGCGGGCGGGCTCTACAAGATCTACACACCGTTCTGGCGCGCACTGCGCGAGCGCATGCCGCCTCACGATCCCGAGCGGCGGCCGCAGGTGATCCCCGCGCCGCCCAAATGGCCGAAGTCGGATACGCTGGCCGACTGGAACCTGCTCCCCACCAAGCCGGACTGGGCAGGCGGCATGCGCGCAATGTGGGAGCCGGGCGAGGAGGGCGCCCGCAGGCGGCTGCACGCCTTCGTCGAGGAAGCCTCTGCCTATGAGGGGCAGCGTAACCTGCCGGGTGTGGAGGGCACCTCCATGCTCTCGCCGCACCTGCACTTCGGGGAGATCTCGCCCGCGCAGGTCTGGCATGCGGTGGCGGACGCGGGAGGATCGGTCGCGACGTTCCTCGGCGAGATCGGCTGGCGTGACTATGCGCAGAACGTGATCTTGCAGTATCCCGACTACGGCGGCCGCTACGCGCGCGATCCCTTCGGCGCGTTCCCCTGGCGCACCAGCACGCGCGATCTGGAGGCGTGGCAGCAGGGGCGCACCGGCTATCCCATCGTCGATGCCGGGATGCGGCAGTTGTGGCACACCGGCTGGATGCACAACCGCGTGCGGATGATCGCGGCGAGTTTCCTCGTGAAGCATCTCCTCATCGACTGGCGCGCGGGCGAGCAGTGGTTCTGGGACACGCTGGTCGATGCGGACTACGGCAGCAATGCGGTGAACTGGCAGTGGACCGCCGGATCAGGGGTGGACGCCAACATGTTCGTGCGGATCATGGCCCCGCTCACCCAGTCGGAGAAGTTCGACGCGGCAGGCTATATCCGCGAATGGGTGCCGGAGCTGGCGGACCTGTCCGACGCGGATATCCATGATCCGCCCTCGGGCAAGCGGCCGAAAGGCTACCCCGACAAGCTGATCGAGCACCGCGACGCGCGTGAGCGGGCGCTGTCGGCGTGGCAGCAGGCGAAGGGTAGCTGAAGCGATGTCGTCCCGGACTCGATCCGGGACCGGTGGCTGTCTTTGGGCGCGCGCCTCGTCTCTGGGGCTTCGACAAGCTCAGCCTGAGCGGAATTTAAAAATCTGCTTGGAATACCGCTCAGGCTGAGCTTGTCGAA
>NZ_BAAILP010000173.1:0-7475 GCF_054589055.1 Novosphingobium sp. 11B
CCACGCCGCGCGGCGTGGCGGTGCCGGTCAGCGCGCGTGTGCCGGTGGAACTGGTGATCGACATGCCGATTGCGCCCGCGCGGGGCGCAGCGGCGCGCAGGAGGGTGACGGTGCGCGCGGTGTCGCACTGGACGATGAACTGGCCGTTCCCGAACGTCGCGCCCGAGGCGCTGCCGTTGCCCGCGTAGCTCCAGCTGCCCGGCGTCTGCGGTGCATCGCGCCAGTCGGCGGCCATTGGCGAGGGCGGCGGGGCGGTCGGAGTCGCCGGGCGGGGCTGCGGTGCATGCGTGGCGCCGGGCCGCGGGGCGGGCGTGCTCGGCGGCGGCGGTACGCATCCCGACAAAGCCGCCGTTGCAGCGAGACCGGTAAGAAGCAGGGCGGAAAGAGGGGTGGCGCGGCTGCGCGGATTTGCCTTCATGCCCGTGGTATGGAATGAGGCGCCGCCCATCTCAAGTGCATACCATCCCATGACCGACACGCCTCGCCCCCGCTCCCCTGACAAGAAACCTGCCAAAGTGCGGGTCGACCAGCTGCTGGTCGATCGCGGGCTGGCGGAGAGCCGTACCCGCGCGCAGGCGCTGGTGCTGGCGGGCCTCGTGTTCTCGGGCGAGACCAAGATCGCCAAGCCGGGCCAGTCGGTGAAGGACGACGCAGCCATCGAGGTGCGCGGCCGCGACCATCCCTGGGTCTCGCGCGGGGGGATCAAGCTGGCCCACGCGATCGAACATTTCGGGCTCGATCCGAAGGGCGCGGTCGCCATGGACATCGGCAGTTCGACCGGCGGCTTTACCGACGTTCTGCTGACCAATGGCGCGAAGCGGGTGTTCGCGGTCGATTCGGGCACCAACCAGCTCGCGTGGAAACTGCGCACCGATCCGCGCGTCACCGTGCTGGAGCAGACCAGCGCCCGCATCCTCACCCCGGAGCAGATCGACGCGCCGTGCGACTGGGTGGTGTGCGACGCCAGCTTCATCGGCCTCGCCAAAGTGCTCGAAGTGCCGCTCCGCCTCGCCGCGCCGCGCTGCCGGGTAGTCGCGCTGATCAAGCCGCAGTTCGAGGTCGGGCGCGGCGAAGTGGGCAAGGGCGGCGTGGTCCGCGACCCGGCTCTGCACGCCCGCGTGTGTGAGGAAGTGCGCGAATGGCTGGAGGGCGACGGCTGGGAGATCCAGGGTATCGTCGAAAGCCCGATCAAGGGTCCTGAAGGAAACGTGGAGTTTCTCGTTTCGGCACACCGGGGTCACTGACTGTTCGCTAACGATTGCGCAGCGGCCCGCCGCGTACCACAAACCGCGCCATTCTTGGGTAAATTCCTGATTCGGGACCTTTTGCGCGCATGAACCTGTTAGCTTCCCCCGGCCAGTTGCGCGCCAGCCTGATGCGCTGGCTGCTGGTATGCGTTCCCGTCGTGCTGCTGCTGGGGTTCCTCTCCGGACAAATGGCGGGAAGCGGACCGGGCAATCCGTGGTTCGACGCATTGGTGAAGCCCGCCGTCTATCCGCCGCCGGTGACTTTCGCGATCGTGTGGTCGGTGCTCTACGTGATGATGGGCGTGGCTCTGGCGATGGTGCTCGCGGCGCGCGGCGCGCGTGGACGCGGGATCGCGGTGCTGGCCTTCGCGGTGCAGTTCGTGCTGAACCTGGCGTGGTCGCCGGTGTTCTTCGGCATGCACCGGATGAGCGCGGCGCTGGTGCTGATCGCGGCGATCCTGCTGGCGGCGGTGGTGACGACGATACTCTTCGCCCGCGTGCGCACCGTCGCGTCGGCGCTGCTGCTGCCTTACGTATTGTGGCTGGTCTTCGCGACATATCTCAACTTCGCGTTCCTGCAGGCCAACCCGGGCATGGACGGCGTACAGCGTTCGAGCGCGGTGGAGCGGTTCGACATCTGATACCTCTTGCGCCTTGCCTTCGCGCGCTCCATTTAGGGCCCATGCAAAGCGAAAACCCCTTCGTCGCCGACTTCGCCAAGATGTTGAACAGCGCCGCCGGCACTCTTGCGGGCATGGGCCGCGAGGCGCGCGATTCCGCGCGTGAGCGCGTGAAGGAGTTCATGGGTGACATGGACTTCGTCAGCCGCGAGGAATTCGACGCGGTCAAGGAACTCGCCGCCACCGCGCGTGCAGAAACGGAATCGCTCAAGGCGCGTCTCGACGCGCTCGAGGCCAAGCTGGGCGCCAACTGATCAGCTTGCGTTATGTGCGCCGGGAACGTTTCTCGCGCACGCAGGGTTGAACATCGCGATAGCCCATGAAAGGCACGCGATGTTCACGCAGCTCAATCCTACCATTCCGCTTCACGTCGTCGGCAAGGGCGATGGCTATGCCATCGGCATGATCGACTACGGGCAGGAGCATAATCTGATCTGGGTCACCGCTCTCGACGGTTCGGGCGAGATCTGGTGTGCGCCCAACCAGACGGTCCGCCTCGGTCGCAACTGGACGATGGGGCGAGTGGAAAACCCCCTCATCACCAAGGACAAGCAGGCCGAGCACGCGCGCGCCGAGGTCGAGGAAATTTGCAACTGACGCATTGAACCGGCAGAGGAAGGCGCGATGCACTTTCGCGCCCCCGCCCTTGTCTGCGCCGCCCTGCCGCACGGCGAGAACGCCGTCATTGCGCGCCTGCTGACCGCCGACCACGGCCTCGTCGCCGCCTTCGTCGCCGGGGGCAGGGGGCGCGAACTGCGGCCGGTCCTGATTCCCGGCAACACCGTCGAGGCGGACGTCCGCTCGAAGTCCGACACCCAACTTCCCTTCGCCCGCCTTGAACTGCTCCAGAGCCGAGCGCCCTGGATCACCGAGCCGCTGCCCGCCGCCGCGATCGGCTGGGTCACGGCGCTCGCGGCCTCGGTCCTGCCCGAGCGGCAGCCGTTTCCCGCTCTCTACGAGGCGCTGTCGGGCGTGCTGGAGGCGATCTGCGTCGCGCCGTCCGCGCGCGGCTGGGCGCTGGGGCTGCTGCGCTATGAAGTGCTGACATTGCGCGAACTGGGCTACGGCGCGCGAATTGCGCGCCCGCCGGAGCACGATTGGCCCGCGCTGCTGGCCACCTTCGACGCCATTGGTCGAGAATTGGCCCGCTACCCGCTTGCCGATCGCAGAAGAGACGTTATGGCGGCGCGCGTCCTGCTGCGCGAGCGGCTGGCTCGGATCGAGGCTTGAGGAAACGACTATGCGCATCGCTGTATTTGCCGGAGACGGGATCGGTCCCGAAGTGACTGCCGAGGCAGTCCGCGTGCTCGAAGCGCTGCAGATCGACGGTCTTGAGCTGGTCGAGGGCGACGTCGGCGGCGCGGCCTATCGCAAGCACGGCCACCCGCTGCCCGCCGCGACGCTCGAGATCGCGCGGTCTTCCGACGCGATCCTGTTCGGCGCAGTGGGCGACTTTTCGCTCGACCACCTGGAGCGTGCGCTACGCCCTGAACAGGCGGTGCTGGGCCTGCGCAAGGAGCTGGGCCTCTTCGCCAACCTGCGTCCCGCGACGGTGTTCAAGGGCCTCGAAGACCTCTCCACCCTGCGCCCGGAAGTCGCCGGCAAGATCGACCTGCTGATCGTGCGCGAACTCAACGGCGACGTGTACTTCGGCGAGAAGGGCACCCGCACGCTGGAAGACGGCCGCCGCCAGGGCTGGGACATGATGTCCTACGCCGAGGACGAAGTGCGCCGCATCGCCCACGCCGGTTTCAAGGCCGCGCAGGGTCGCTCGAAGAAGCTGTGCTCGGTGGACAAGGCCAACGTGCTGGAAACCTCGCAGCTGTGGCGCGACGTGGTGATCGAGGTTTCGGCCGAGTACCCGGACGTCGAACTGACGCACATGTACGTCGACAACGCGGCGATGCAGCTGGTGAAGAACCCCGGCGCCTTCGATGTGATCGTCACCGGCAACCTGTTCGGCGACATCCTGAGCGATCAGGCCAGCATGTGCGTCGGCTCGATCGGCCTGCTCGCATCGGCCAGCCTCGCGGAAGGCACCTTCGGCCTTTACGAGCCGATCCACGGTTCCGCCCCTGACATCGCGGGCAAGGGCCTGGCGAACCCGATGGCGACGATCCTTTCGGCCGCCATGCTGCTGCGCCACTCCTTCGGTCTCGAAGCCGAAGCCGCCCGCATCGAAGCCGCCGTTGCCGCCGCGCTCGCGGACGGCATCAAGGGCGGCGACCTCGGCGGTTCGGCCGGCACGAAGGAAATCGGTGACGCGGTGCTTGCGCGCCTGTAAAGGTTGCGCCGCTACGCAATAATCGTTTCTTGACGTTTACAACCTAAAAACAGGGCGCATGAACATTTCCACGACCGATCTCGCGCAGGCTTCCGAAGCCGCCGTTCGCGCAGTTTCGCCGCAAGCGAAGCCGCTGGAACTGGCGGTGGTCCTGCCGACCTACAACGAGCGCAAGAACATCGCGACGATGATCGAGCGACTCGACAAGGCGCTCGCCGGAATCGCGTGGGAAGCCATCTACGTCGACGACAACAGCCCCGACGGCACCTCGGACGAGGCGCGCCGCCTGTCGCTGTCCGATCCGCGCGTGCGCTGCATCCAGCGCATCGGCCGCCGCGGCCTTGCCAGCGCCGCGATCGAGGGGATGTGCTCCACCGCCGCCCCTGTCGTCGCGGTGATGGACGCCGACCACCAGCACGATCCCGCGCTGCTGCCGGGCATGCTCAAGGCCGTCGCCTCGGGCGAGTACGACCTCGCCTATGCCTCGCGCTTCGCCGAGGGCGCCAGCACCGAGGCATGGGGCCGCCCCGACCGCGTCAAGGCATCGGGCTTCGCCAACCGCATCGCCAACAAGGTGACCGGAGTGGAACTGACCGACCCGATGAGCGGCTTCTTCATGCTGCGCACCCAGACCCTGCGCGCCGACGCGCACCGCTTGTCGGGCGTCGGCTTCAAGATCCTGCTCGACATCCTGGCGACGGTGGACACCCCGCTGCGCGTCAAAGAATTCCCCCTCAACTTCGCCGCGCGAGCAGAAGGCGAAAGCAAGCTGGACCAGACCGTCGTGTTCGAATTCCTCGTGGGCCTTTACGACAAATGGCTGGGCCGGATCATCCCGACCCGTTTCGCGCTGTTCGGCACCGTGGGCGCCATGGGCGTGGTGGTGCAGTTGGCGGTGCTGTGGACGATGCTCCACGTCGTCTTCGGCGAGCGTTTCGTCTACGGCAACTGGTCCGAGAGCACGACCTTCAACATTGCGAACACGATCGCCGCGCTGGTGGCGATGACGTTCAATTTCGTGCTCAACAACGAACTGACTTATTCGGACAAGCGCCTGCGCGGCTTCGCACCGCTGATGCGCGGCTGGGCGCAGTTCGCGCTGACCTGCTCGCTGGGCCTGCTCACCAACATCGGTTCGGCCGCCGTGCTCAAGACCATTGGCATCCACGACGTGCTGGCGGTGATCACCGGCGTGCTGCTGGCCTCGGTGTTCAACTTCGCGCTCTCGTCGAAGTTCGTCTGGGGCAAGTACTGAGCCCGAACCGCACGCAAGCGGTTCTGCTTGGGCTGACGGCGCTATGGGCGCTCGTCAGCCTCATTGATTCGCCGTACCCGAGCCTCGCACCGCTGCAGAACCTGCCGACGCTGGTGATCGTCGCGGGGTTGTGGCTGGCGCTGCGGCGCTGGCCGATGCCGACGAGCGCTGTAGCCTGCGCCTGCCTGTTCCTGTGGCTGCACACGCTGGGCGGTCGCTACATCTATTCCTTCGTTCCCTATGAGGACTGGGCGAGGGCGCTCGGCCTGCCGTCGCCCGCTGCGACGCTGGGATTGCAACGCAATTCGTGGGACCGGCTCGTCCATTTCAGCTTCGGGGCCTGCTGGGTCCATCCCATCTCGGCCTGGCTGGCACGGCACCGCAAGCTCTCGCTTTCACTGGCGACTTACATCGCGGTCGAGTTCGTGCTGGCGGGCAGCGCGATCTATGAAATCTTCGAGTGGCTGTTGACCGTGTTCATGGCCGGGCCCGACGCGCTTGCCTACAACGGGCAGCAGGGCGATCCGTGGGACCCGCAAAAGGACATGGCGCTCGCCGGGATAGGCGCGGTGGCGGCGGCAGGGTTCCTGCGGCTGCGCACGCGGCTTACCGCCAGCTAGGCAGCCACATCCACAGGTTGTAGGCGTCCTTGAAGGGCAGCGGCCAGCCCGAGATGATCGGGTAGAACACCACGAACAGCGCCAGCGACAGGCCGAAGACCCACCGCGCCACCAGCCGCCAACGGCCGCGCCGGTCCCACAAGGCGTCGAGGCCGAGCGCCAGCAGCGCCATCAGGAACGCGCCCGGCAGCAGATAGTGGTAGTAGAACTGCACCGGCTTGCCGTTCACCGCCCACATGCCCACGCACACGAAATAGAGCACCGCGAAGAACAGCACGTCGCGGCGGCCGCGGAAGAGGGCGGCCCACACACTCCAGAAGAACGCGAGGAGGCCCGCGATCATCGCCATCGGATTGCCGATCATCACCACGCCGCGGTGCGCGCCGTCGACGTTCTGGAACAGATACCAGATGCCCCGCCAGTCGACGATCCACTGATACCAGTACGTCTTGTAGGGGTGCGGCTTCTTCACGCTGTCCTGCAGGCGCACCATCAGTTCGTGCTGCTGGACGAAGCCCCAGGGCGAGAGGGTATGGTGCGGGTAGAACATCGCCGGGATGAACGTCGCCCAGTAGACCGCGATCGGAAACAGGCCGAGCCACAGCGCGGCCTCGATCAGGCTCACGCCCTTGATCGGCCCGGCGCCGCGTTTGCCGATGAAGACCGGCCCGGTATCCGCGATACGCATCGCCAGGAAGGCGAGGCCCGGCATCGCCAGCGCCGGAGCGCCGCTCCACTTCGCGCCCAGCGACAGGCCGAGGGCCAGGCCGCTCAGGATCAGGTGCAGGCGCGCGATGCCGGTGCGCTTCGCGCGCCAGGCGGCGGCGAACTGCCACAGGCCCACCATGCACATGCCTGCGGCGATCATGTCGAGCATGGCGATGCGGCTTTGCACGAACCACATGAAGTTGGTGGCCAGCAGCGCCGTCGCCAGCACCGCCGCGCGGCGCAGCTGCGTCACGTGCCAGACCAGCCGCGCAAAGGCGAACAGGCCGAGTCCGCCGAACAGTGCCGGGCCGAGGCGCCACGCCAGCGGCTTGTCGCCCAGCAGGTGGATGAAGCCGGCGATCACTTCCTTGGCGAACAGCGGATGTTCGCGGTTGGCGGGGATCAGCTCCAGCAGCTTGAGCGCGGCGGGGACGTAGTGAACCTCGTCGAAGTAGTAGCGCGAGGGGATCGTCAGCCGCCACAGCACCAGCGCCTGGAACGCCGCGACGATGAGAAGGCACCAGCCGAGCGGATCGCGATTTTGACGGGAGAGTGGCATCGGATGCGCGGATAAAGAGGGGCGCGGGTTTCGGCAAGCGCTTGAGCGGTTCGCCCCACCCCGTCCGGCTAAGCCGCTTCGCGGCCAAGTCTCGCTACCCCTCCCGCATGCGGGAGGGGTAG
>NZ_BAAILP010000173.1:7626-10359 GCF_054589055.1 Novosphingobium sp. 11B
CTTGCGCCATGAAACGCACCACCGGACAGGACCGCAGCCAGACCCAGAGCTGGCGCCCCGCAACCCGCGCCATCCGCGGAGGCACCTGGCGCTCGGAAATGGGCGAGACCAGCGAGGCGCTGTTCCTGACGTCGGGCTACAGCTACGACGATGCCGCCACGGTCGCCGCCCGCTTCCAGGGCGACGAGGAAGGCATGACTTACTCGCGCCTGCAGAACCCGACGGTGGCGATGCTGGAGGAGCGCATCGCTCTCCTCGAAGGCGCCGAGGCGTGCCGTACGCAGGCCACCGGCATGGCGGCAATGACCGCCGCGCTGCTGTGCCAGCTTTCGGCGGGCGACCACATGGTGAGCGCGCGCGCCGCTTTCGGTTCGTGCCGCTGGCTGGGCGACCACCTGTTGCCGCGCTTCGGCGTCGAGGTGACGCTGGTGGACGCCGGTGACACCTCGCAGTGGGAAGCGGCGATCCGCCCCAACACCAAGGTCTTTTTCTTCGAGACCCCGGCGAACCCGACCATGGGCGTCGCCGACCTCGCCGCCATCGCCGAGATCGCCAAGGCGCACGGCATCACCACGGTCGTCGACAACGCCTTCTGTTCGCCCGCGCTGCAGCGGCCGATGGAGTTCGGCATCGATGTCGTCGCCTACTCCGCGACCAAGCTGATGGACGGGCAGGGCCGCGTCCTTGCTGGCGCCGTCTGCGGTTCGGAGCAGTTCATCAACGACGTGCTGCTGCCGTTCCAGCGCAACACCGGCCCGAACCTCTCGCCGTTCAACGCCTGGGTCGTGCTCAAGGGCATCGAGACGCTGGACCTGCGCGCCAAGAAGCAGAGCGAGAACGCGCTGGCTCTCGGCAAGTTCATGGAAGATCGCGTGCCCACGATCCTGCACCCCTGGCTTGACAGCCACCCGGCGCAGGCGCTGGCGATGAAGCAGATGGATGCTTGCGGGCCGATCTTCTCCTTCGTGCTCGATGGCGGGCGCGAACAGGCGCATGGGCTGCTCGATGCCCTGAAGCTGATCGACATCTCGAACAACATCGGCGACTCGCGTTCGCTGATGTGCCACCCGGCCTCGACCACGCACCACAACATGGGGGCGGAAGGCCGCGAGGCGATGGGCATCGGCGAAGGCATGCTGCGCATCAATGTCGGCCTCGAGGATATCGAAGACCTCAAGGAAGACATGGATCAGGCGTTGAAGGCCATCGGCCTTTAAGCTAGCGACGCCGCCAGTTCAGCCTGTCAGCCCGGCGCTGGCAGGCCGTTCCCCGATAGCTCAGCGGTAGAGCATTCGACTGTTAATCGAATGGCCGTAGGTTCGAATCCTACTCGGGGAGCCAAAGTCCGATAGCGGAGCAGATTGCCGGAACCTGCTCACTTCTACACGGTTGTAGCCTGAAAGAATCGTGGTTAGGTTGCCCGTGTCATGAAGGAACTGTTCCAGCACTCCGCGATCACCGACGGCCTCACCGTGCGTGTGGCCGTCAATTTCCTGCCCGAGCAATCGCGTATCGAGGCGGGTAAATGGTTCTGGGTGTATCACATCCGGATCGAGAACGAGACCGACCACACGCTGCAACTGATGACCCGTCACTGGCGCATCACCGATGCCAACGGCAAAGTCGATGTGGTCGAGGGTGAGGGCGTCGTCGGGGAACAGCCGTTGCTCGAACCGGGCCGGAGTCACGACTACGTCTCGGGATGCCCGCTCTCGACGCCGCAGGGTTCGATGGAGGGGTATTACACCTTCCGCCGCGATGACGGCACCGAATTCCGCGCCAGCATCCCCTTCTTCCCGCTTGCTGCGCCCGCGACCGCAGGCTGATATTGCCCCGCGCGATTGTGGCGCTTAGGGAAGCGTCATGAAGCGCACGCACCTGCCCCTCAACGCCCTGCGCGTCTTCGACGCAGCGGCGCGCCATCTCTCCTTCACCCGCGCCGCCGACGAACTGGCGGTGACGCCCGCCGCCGTCGGCCAGCAGATCCGCGCGCTGGAAGACCTGCTCGGCGTGGTGCTGTTCCGCCGCACCAGCAAGGGGCTGGAACTGACCGAAGAGGCGGGTGCCGGTCTTGCCGCGCTGCGCAGCGGGTTCCTCCATTTCGAGGACGCCGTGCAGGCGATGCAGGCAGGGCAGTCGAGCCACGTCTACACCATCGCTTGTCCGCGCGAGTTCTTCGCCGCCTGGCTGGCGCCGCGCCTTGCCGCATTTCGCGCTGCTAATCCGCAAGTGCGATACGTGCTGGTCGATGGCGAGATGACGGATTTCACAGAAGCTAACCTCGACCTCGCGGTGCGCTGGACGGATGGGCCGGGCGATCTTGAGGGAGTGGCGCTCGGTAGCGCCGAATGGGTCGAAGTGGGCTCGGGCGACTGGATCGGCTGGCCGGGCGACCCCGAGCCGGACGGTGAGGGAGAAGAGGCCAAGCCGCCGGTCGTGGTGAGCGATGCCGGGCAGGCGATCGCCGCCGCGCTGGCCGGGATCGGCCGTGCGCGCATTCCGGCGCTGCTTGCGGCGGGCGTCGCCGGGCGCGATGCGGCTGTGGGTGAGCCAACGCCGAGCCGTCGTGGCTATTGGCTGGTCGCGCCGACGCCGCAGTGGCGGCAGAAGAAAGTCAAGGAACTCGTCGCGGCGCTGACGGAGTGAGTTGCCCACCCCGTCCGACTAACTCGCTGCGCTCGTAAGTCTCCCGGCCCTCCCGCCAGCGGGAGGGCAAAACAGACCTCTCATTCC
>NZ_BAAILP010000173.1:10516-33923 GCF_054589055.1 Novosphingobium sp. 11B
TCAGCCCAGCAGCGCCGCTTCCTTCTCCGCCAGCAGGCGGTCGATCTCGGCGCGGCTCTTCTTTTCCGCTGCCGTCTTGAGCTGCCCGCAGGCCGCATCGATGTCGCGTCCGCGCGGGGTGCGCACCGGCGCGGAAATGCCGCCCTGGAACACGATCTCGGAGAACGAACGGATGCGCTCGGGCGTCGAGCATTCGTAAGGTGCGCCGGGCCAGGGGTTGAACGGGATCAGGTTCACCTTGGCGGGCAGCTTGTAGTGCTTGAGCAGGCGGACCAGTTCGCGCGCGTCGTCGTCGCTGTCGTTCTTGTCCTTGAGCATCACGTACTCGAAGGTGATGCGCCGGGCGTTGGAGGCGCGCGGATAGTCGGCGCAGGCCTGCAGCAGCTGCTCGATGCCGTACTTCTTGTTCACCGGCACGATCTCGTCGCGCACTTCCTTGGTCACCGCATGGAGCGAGACGGCAAGGTTCACGCCGATCTCCTCACCGCAGCGTTCCATCTGCGGGATCACGCCCGAGGTGGAGAGGGTGATGCGGCGCTTCGACAAGGCGAGGCCGTCACCGTCCATCACCAGCTTGAGCGCATCGCGCACGTTGTCGAAGTTGTAGAGCGGCTCGCCCATGCCCATCATCACGATGTTGGTCAGCAGGCGGCCGCTGGGGTGGTAGCCGCCTTCCTCGTCATCGTCGTCACCGATGTCGTCCATCAATGCGGCGAGGCGGCGACTGTCTTCGGCGTTCTTGGGCCACTCACTGAGCGAATCGCGCGCCAGCATGACCTGGCCGACGATCTCGCCCACGGTCAGGTTGCGCACGAGGCGCATGGTGCCGGTGTGGCAGAAGCGGCAGTTGAGCGTGCAGCCGACCTGCGAAGAGACGCAGAGCGTCCCGCGATCGGCGTCGGGGATGAACACCATCTCGAAGTCGTGCGCGTCCGCCGTGCGCAGCAGCCACTTGCGGGTGCCGTCGCTGGAATGCTGCGCCTCCACGATCTCCGGGCGGCCGATGACGAAGCGTTCCGCCAGCCAGGGGCGCATGGTCTTGGCGATGTCGGTCATCGCCTCGAACTCGGTCACGCCGCGGTGGTAGAGCCAGTGGTAGACCTGCTTGGCGCGCAGCTTGGCGGCCTTCACGTCCAGCCCGGCGCCTTCGAACAGTTCGGCGATGCGCTTCTTGGGCAGGCCGATGAGGTCGATGCGCCCGTCCTCGCGCGGGGTCACGCCGTCCACCAGTGAAGGACGCGCCACGGTCATCGGGTCGACGTTGCCCGGGATCGGCGTGAGGCCGGCGGCGGTCGAGACCGCTGCGGTGGAGATGTGCTGCTCTGACATGATCGGCGGGCATATAGTGCATATCGCCCCGAAACGGAAGATGCCCGCCCGCGCGAGCCTGCGCGAACGGCGAGCGCTTTGTCAGGTTCCCGTCACACATCGCGCCAGATACTCCATCCATCGACGCAGTGTTGCCGAAAAACATCAACGTTTTCGTTGTGTTAGGTTCAGGAAACTCCGGGCGGTCCATCCGCTTTTGACCAGTCCAAGGCGGGGCGACCCGCTTGCTGGAAGCCCGATGGGCAAGCGGGAACAGCCCGCCTCACGGGATCGTTTTTGGAGTACCGTTTATGAAGAAGATCCTTGTTTGTCTCGCCGCAGGAACCGCCATGGCCTCGGCCGCTCCGGCTTTCGCGCAGAACGTCGCACCGGTCGATCCGTTTTCGCAGTTCCACGTCGAGGCGCTGGGCGGCTACGACGCCACCAAGGCGGGGAGCAGCGTTGACGACGACGTCAACGAGGACAACAACAAGACGGTCGACGGGTTCACCTACGGCGTCGGCGCGGGCTACGACTTCCGCGCGGGCAACCTTGTGGTCGGCCCCGAGGCGGAAGTGACCTGGTCCACCGCCAAAACCCGCTTCAACGACGGCGAGTTCGAGGGCTTCGGCCTCGGCAACGTCAAGGCGAACCGTGATCTCTACGTCGGCGCGCGCGTCGGTTACGTGATCAGCCCGAAGACGATGCTCTATGCCAAGGGTGGCTACACGAACGCCAAGTTCGACGTTCGCAGCACCTTCGGCACGGTCGACACCAATCGCGACATCGATGCCGACGGCTGGCGCATCGGTGCGGGCGTCGAACAGGCGGTGACGAACAACGTCTTCGCCAAGATCGAGTACCGCTACTCGAACTACAGCAAGGGCGAGATCGACTACACGAACGAGATCCCCGACAGCCAGCGCTTCAACCTCGACCTCGACCGTCACCAGGTCATGGCGGGCGTGGGCGTGCGCTTCTAAGGTTTCACGACCTCATGGCGAGGGAAGGGCGGGGCCGTGGCTCCGCCCTTCTTCTATCTGAGGCGGGCGCAGCCGATCAGCGCGGCGTCCATGGCGGAAGCGGCCCCGGGCAGGACATACGTATCGCCGAAAGGCAGCCCCCGGTCGTCGCGCGCGCCGATGGTCATCGTGCGGGCAGAGCGCATGGCGGCGCTGATCGCGGCGTTGTCGGCATCGCTGCGCGGCCATGCGTCGCCGCCGCCGCCGGTCAGTTGCAGGCGCCTGTCACCGATGCGAAGGGTGATCACCGCATTCTGCGCGAGCTTGCGCGACAGCCGGAAATGCACCTGCCCACGCGCTCCGCGACTCGGCCACGTGCCGATCGCCGCGTAAGGCTGGTAGTCACGCCGCTTCGCGCTCGGCTCGGCCTTGGCGATGGCGTAGCAGCGCGGGACGAGCGGATCGCGAAAGGCGCCCCAGGTCCCGTAGAGGCCGAGGCTCTCGCGGGCGTGTGCCGAGGGGGCGAGCGCAAGGCAGGTAATGGCTGCCGTTGCAGACAGGATGCGGAGAAATGTCACTCGCGCCTCATCGCATGAAATGGGGTCATGCGACATGCTCAGCGCAGCAGGGCTACAAGGCTGTCCACGCCCCGTTCGAGTCCACCGGCAAAGTCGCCTTGCTTGAAGGTGGGCAACATATCCTGCTCGATGATTTCCTTGCAGCGCGGGTCCGTCAGGGTGCCTTCAAGGCCGTAGCCTACGGATATGCGTACCTTGCGTTCGTTCGGTGCAACCAGCACGACTACGCCGTCATTGTGTCCCTTGCGGCCGATGCCCCAGCGCCGGGCGAGATCGACGGTGTAGAAGAGAATATCCTCGCCGCCCAACGACGGCGTGGTGACGATCACCATCTGATGATGCGTGACCTGCTCAAGAGCCTGCAGGCGGGCGGTGAGGCGTTGCTCTGCGGCGTCGTCCAACACCCCTGCAGCGTCGGTGACGAACCCCGTCTGGACGATGGGCGCACCGAGTTGCCGTGCGTCAGCCGTCGCTGTGTCGGAACGCGTGCCTGCCGGTGCGCCATCGCAGCCGACGGCGAGCAGTGATGCCGCTAGCGTGATCCAGAGTTTCGAGCGGGCCATGCCTTTCAGAACAGGCTCCACAGCGGGTTCTTCGGGTCGGAGAGCAGCTTCACCGTTAGCGCGAACGACATGACGACGAGCAGAGGCCGCACGCCCTTGCCGCCGTAGCGGATCGCGAGGCGCGCGCCGACCTGGTTGCCCGCGACGTTCGCCGCCGCCATGCCCGCGCCCAGTAGCCACAGCACCTTGCCGCCCGCGATCATCGCCAGCAGCCCGGCGACGTTGGTGGACAGGTTCAGGAACTTGGTATTGGCGATCGCGCGCACGAGGCCAAGTCCGCCCAGCGCCACCAGCGCCGTCGTCAGGAACGAGCCGGTGCCGGGGCCGAAGAAGCCGTCGTAGAAACCGATGCCGCTGGTGATCAGCGTCAGCCCCACGCGGCCGACGCGGGCGTGGCGATCGACCTCGCTCATCGGCGGGGCGAGCAGGAAGTAGAGCCCCATCGCGATCAGCAGCACCGGCACGAAGGCGGCGAGGAACTTGGGATCGACGAACTGCACCGCAGTTCCGCCCGCTACCGAGCCGACGAAGGCGCCGAGCGCCGGAAAGGCGAAGGCCTTGAGGTCGACATGCCCGGCGCGGTGGAAGGTCAGGAAGGCGGAGGACGTGCCGATGGTGCTCTGCAGCTTGTTGGTCGCCAGCGCAGAGACGGGCGGTATGCCCGCTGCCATCAGCGCCGGGATCGTCAGCAGCCCGCCGCCGCCCGCCAGCGCGTCGACCCCGCCCGCAAGAAAGGCGATGGCGATGAGGAAGCCGATCGCTTCGACGCTCAACTCCATCATGGGTAGCTCACCGCCATGATCTCCCACTCCTTCTCGCCGGACGGCAGGCGCACGATGCGCAAGTCGCCCACGCCTGCGCCGCGCAGGGCGCGGGCGATCGGGGCGCTCCAGCCGATGCGGCCGGTGGAGGCGTCCTGTTCGTCGTCGCCGACGATGGTGATGGTCAGGCGCTCGTCGTCCTCGTCGGCGAGTTCGACGGTGGCGCCGAAGAAGACTTTGCCGCGCTCGGTCTGGTCGGCCGGATCGACGACCCGCAGCGCCTTCATGCGGCGGGCGAGGAAGGCCAGTTCGCGGTCGATCTCGCGCATACGCTTGCGGCCGTAGAGATAGTCGCCGTTCTCCGAGCGGTCGCCGTTGCCCGCCGCCCACGATACGATCTCCACGATCTCGGGGCGCTCCTTGCCGAGCAGGTGGTCGTAGCGGGCGCGCAAGGCGGCCATGCCAGTGGGAGAGATGGGAGGACCGGCGGGTTTCATGTCGCCGCTGATAGGGCGAGCGGCGCCCGATTAGAAGCGGCGTTTGCGCGTCATCAACCATGCCAGCGCGCAGGTGCCGACGAGCGGGCCGATCCAGTCGATCCACTGGTCCAGCTTGGGCCAGACGCGCAAATCGAACGGCCCCCACCACGGCATGTTCGTGCGCAGGCCGTGGCCGAACTGCTCGATCCAGCGATACTCCGCCTGCGCCGCCTCGCGCCCGATGAAATAGGCGCTGGCGAGTGCCGCGCCGGTCCACCAGTTGCCGGTCAGGCGGGCGACGAGGACCTGCACCGCCAGCGCCAGCAGCAGATGTTCGAGGTACATCACCGGGCGGGCGCAGCGATCAGCCCGGCGCGCGCTTGCCCGGCATCAGTCGCGAGAGCTTGTTCGCGCCGTTGTAGTCCGATTTCTCCGGATACATCGTCTCGTAGACCACGGCGTTCTCCAGCACGCGCTGGACGTAGTTCTTGGTCTCGTAGATCGGAATCTGCTCCAGCCAGTCGAGCCACTCGACGGAGCCGGTGCGCGGATCGCCGTTGGCGCGCAGCCACTTGTTCACGTTGCCGGGACCGGCGTTGTAGGCGGCAATGGCCAGCGGCAGGGCGCCGCCGAAGTAGTCCTTCACGCGGCGGAAGTAGGCGTCGCCCAGCAGGATGTTGTAGCTGGGATCGCTGATTAGCGCGCCTTCGTCATAGGCTAGGCCCATCTTGCCCGCCTGCTCGCGCGCGGTGCCGGGCATCAGCTGCATCAACCCGCGTGCGCCCGCGTGGCTGAGCGCGTTCTGGGCGAACTGGCTTTCCTGCCGGGCGAGGGCGTGCACCATCGTCCAGTCGGTGCCCTGCGGGGTCGGGACCAGCGGGAACGAAATCTTGCCGAACTGGTCGAACCCGCCCGCATGCGCGCTCTGGCCCATGATGACGGCGAGGTCGCGGCGGCCGATCTCACGCGCCAGATCGGCGACGAGCACGTAGTCCTCGGCGGTCTGCGCCTGATTGGAGATCTCGCGGTAGAACTGCACGCCGGTGCGCCAGTCGGCGTCGCGGGCGACGTCGCGCACCGCCCGCGTGATCGGCAGCGAGGCGAACGAGGTGCGCTGGGCCATGCTCGGCACCGCGCTCGGCCGGGTGTCGAGATTGGGGATCGGACGACTCAGCCGTTCGAGCGAAAGCTGGCCGTAGAAGTACTGCGGATACTGCGCCGCCATCTCGAAGTAGCGGTTGGCGCCCGCCGTGTCGCCGCCCATCGCGGCGGCGCGGCCAGCCCAGTAGAAGCCCTTGGAGCGCGTGCCCGGCGTCTGCGCGGCGGCGCCGTAGCGGTAGAACAGCGGTGCGGCCTGACGCGGGCTGGAGAGGCTCCACAATGCCTTGGTCCCGCCCAGCCACATCAGCGTGGTGTAGTCGTCGCGCACCCGGAAGGACTGGCGGCTGACGTCGGTGCCGGGGGCGAAGGCGTCGTCGATCGAGGTGGCGATGCGCACCGCGCTCGATGCGTCGGCGGCTTTCGCGGCGGTGAGCAGTTCGCGCACCCACTGCTCGGGCTGGGCTACCGGGCGCGACAGCGGCGGGCGATTGGCGAGCAGGCTCACCGCACCGGCGCTGTTGCCCGAACGGCGCGCCTGCACCGCGCGGTTGTAGATATAGCCGGGGTCGGACGCGATGCCGGAGGGCAGGCTCATCCCCAGCGTGCCCGGGGCAGAGCCCTGCAGCAGCGTCAGGCGCTCCATGAACTCGGAGCGGCGCGCGGCGGAGACGAAGGAAATCTGCCGCTCGGCCTGCGCGGTTTCGCCCTGCCACAGCAGCGCATCCATGCGCGCGTCGTGATCGGCGGCGGTGAACTGGCCTCGATAAAGGCCGAGGAGGGCGGCCTCGTCCGAATCGATCAGCGCCCCCATGCGCCAGGCGGCGACGGCATTGGTCGCGGCATCCGCGCGGCGCATCGTCGAGAGCGCCACGGCATAGCGGCCCGCCGCGCGGCTGCCGATCGGGGCGAAGCGGTCGAAATAGCAGATCACCGCCTGGGCCGAGGGCGATTCGGTCAGCAGCGCCTTTTCGGCATAGCCCCTGATCTTGTCCTGCTGCGGATAGCCCGGATACGTCAGCAGGAACGAGGTATAGGCGGCGAAGCCCATGCGGTCGTTGGCGCTCAGCAGCTTCCACTGGTCGATCGACTGATGGACGTTCATGTCGTGCGTCTGCATCGACTGCGCCCTTGCCGCATCCCATTCGCGGCCGTCCGGCGTCCCGTAGGGCGACGTTGACTGGGCGAGTGCGGGAACGGCAAAAACGGTGAAAGAAATGCTCAGCAGCAGGTGGGGGGCGCGCAACATGCTGGACATTTTCTCAAGAGGCTCCTTATCAGGCGCTGAACGTGACGTTCGGCAAGCGGGGTTGTTCCCCGGCTGAGCGATCATTGAGCATCGCTAAGAGGTAAAGTCCATGTTCTCCGGCTCGATTCCCGCGCTTGTCACACCGTTTCGCGACGGGGCGTTCGACGAACAGGCTTTCCGCCGCCTCGTCGACTGGCAGATCGAATCGGGCTCCTCCGCGCTCGTCCCCTGCGGCACCACCGGCGAGAACTCGACGCTGTCGAACGCCGAGCACCACCGCGTCATCGAAGTCTGCATCGAGCAGGCGGCGGGCCGCGTGCCGATCATCGCCGGCTGCGGCAGCAACGACACGATGAACGCGCTGCTGCACATGAACTTCTCGAAGAAGTGCGGCGCGGCTGCCGCGCTGCTGGTCGCGCCTTACTACAACCGCCCGAGCCAGGCGGGCCTGCTGGCGCACTTCAGCTACCTTGCCGAGAACAACGACTTGCCGATCGTGCTCTACAACGTGCCCGGCCGCACCGTCACCGACCTGTTGCCCGAGACCGTCTGCGAACTCGCCCGCCGCTTCCCGGGGCGCTTCATCGCGATCAAGGACGCGAGCGGCGACCTCAGCCGCGTGACCGACCACCGCATGGGCATCGGCAAGGACTTTGTGCAGCTTTGCGGCGATGACGAACTGGCCCTGCCGTTCAATGCGGCGGGCGGCGTCGGCTGCATTTCGGTGACCGCCAACGTCGCGCCCGCGCTCTGCGCCGAGTTCCAGGCCGCCTGCGCCGCCAATAATCTGGAGAAGGCGCGCGAGTTGAACGACCGCCTCTACCCGCTGCACTACGCCATGTTCGAGGACAGCTCGCCGGGGCCGTGCAAGTACGCGCTGGCGCAAGTCCACGACTGGATCGAAAACGAACTGCGCCTGCCGCTCGTCACGTGCGGCGAAGCGGCGATGAAGTCCGTGGACGAGGCCTTGGTCCACGCCGGGCTGGTGTAAGGCTTCCGCGGGGCCCCGGCACAAGTCTGGGGCGCCGCGCCTTTTCGCCTCACTCCGCGGGATTATGCTGCTGCACGAAGCGCATCGCCGCTGCCAGCATCTGCTTGCGGGTCTCCTCGCGCGAGAGCCAGTGGTCCTCGCCTGCCAGCGTGACCAGTTCGTAGGGCTTACCGGCATCCTTCAGCGCATCGGCCATGACCAGGCTCTGGCGGTAGGGGACGACCGTATCGTCCTTGCCGTGGATCAGCAGCACAGGCGCATCGGCCCGTGCGGCGAAGCGGCGCGGCGATGCGGCGTCGAAGCCCTTGCGGTCGCCGAGTTGCTCGACCAGTGAACGGCCCAGCATCTTGGACCCCCCGCTTTCGCGAAGATCGGTGTCGTACATCAGCTTGATGTCGGCGACGCCCGCCACCGAGACCGCGCACTTGTAGAGCCCCTGCTGGATCGTCACCCCGGCCAGTGCGGCATAGCCGCCGTAGCTCGCGCCGACGATGCAGGCCCGCTTCGGATCGACGATGCCGCGCCCGGCCAGTTCGGCGAGGCCGTCTGAAATATCGGTCTGCATCTTGCGGCCCCACTCGCCGTCACCGGCATGGCGAAAGGCGTCTCCGCGTCCGGTCGAGCCCCGGAAGTTGGGCTGGAACACTGCATACCCGCGCGAGGCGAAAGCCTGCGCCCACCAGTCGAACGCAGGCTTGTCGTAGGCGGCCGGGCCGCCGTGGGGCAGCACGACGAGCGGCAGTCCCTTGGCCTCGCGTCCCGGTGGCAGCGTGAGGATGCCGTCCATCTCCAGCCCGTCCTGCGCCTTGTAGTCGACGGCCGAGATCGGTCCGACCTGCTCGGGAGCGATGCTTGGCCTTTCGTCGCCGACTGGATCGGCCCGGCGCTGCGCGACGTCGACGAGATACCAGGTGCCGCTGTCCTGGTTGCCGCTGGTGCGCAGCAGGACCTTGGAGAAGCCCGGCGTCCAGTCGATCAGGTCAACCTGCCTGCCCGCGAAGGCCTTGAAGATGCGGGTGATGGCGTGCTGCTGCACAGGATCGTCCATGACCGTGCGCGGCACTTCCTCCATCGTGCGGTAGCCGATGAGGATGCCGGTGGTGCGGTCTACGAAAAGGCGATCGATGGCGATGCCGGGCAGATACTCCTGAGGCGTTCCCCCGGCGAGGGGCACTTCGAACCAATGCTGGACGCCGTCCTTGTCCTCGATCTGGTAGATCACGCTCGCCCCGCCGCGCCCGAAGGCGACGAGGCTGACGTCGCCGGTCGGGTCGACGCCGCGCACCAGTTCCTTTCCGCGCAGCGTGTCGATCGTCCACAGGCCGCTTTCCTCCGCGATGTCGAGCGTGACCGAGACCGTGCCCGAGGCATCGACGAGCCAGTCGCGATAATGGTTTTCCGAGGCAGGAGGAGCGACCACGCGCGGTTTGTTGGTGGCGATGTCGACGGCGTAGAGCGTCGTGCGCCCGTGCTTCCAACTCGGCTCGCCACGGGTGGTGGTGTCGAGTGCGATGCCGCCGAAGAAACCTACCGTGCGCCCGCCGATGGTGCGCAGGCCATAGCGGCCGCGCGTGGCATTCACGATCGCGCGGTTCTTGCCGAAGACCAGCCCGGTCTCGTTCCCCGCCTTGAGCGGGATCAGGACGGTGCCGTTCATCTCCACCTTGTCTGCGGTGAAGCCGAACAGCGGCACGGTGGCGCTGTTGGTGAGGAGCACGGTGTCGGCATCGGCCCAGTCGATCCGCCGTATCTTGTTGGTGCCGCTGGCGGCGTTGAAGCGAACCTTGCCGTCCCGGGTGACCACCAGGATCCGGCGTTCGCCCTGGGACTGGGCGACGCTGGCGATGGAACCGCCGTCAGGCGAGAGGGCGGCATCCTCCACGCGCGGCAGTTCCCCATAGGCATCGAGCGGTGGCGGCTCGACCGTCGCCGCCGAAGCTGCCGGCAGCACTTGCAGGAACAGAAGGGCGGTCGGAACGGCCGCCCGCAGGACTGTGCGCATATGAGAAATTCCCCCGAATTTGCACGCGATATTCCCGCAATTCCGGGCGTTTGCAACGCAAGGTTGATCCGAAAGGCGATGACAATCCGTTAACACCGCCGTTCATTCGCGGGCGCGGCTGTCCATCCGGTTCGGCCGCTTCGTGGCGCGTGGAGGATTTCTCGCGCTGAACCGGATCAAAGGGGCGTTTTCTTTTCGCCGTCTTGTCCCTACATGCGGCTGATCATGGCACGCCCTCAAAACTCCGTATTCGACAAGTTCAAGACCGTTGCGGAAAACCGCAAGGCACGGTTCGACTATTATATCGAGGACAAGTTCGAGGCCGGCATCGCACTCACCGGCACCGAAGTGAAGTCGCTCCGTTTCGGCGAGGGTTCGATCGCTGAATCCTTCGCCGAGATTCGCGGCGGCGAATGCTGGCTGGTCAACGCCAACGTGCCTGAATTCAGCCACGGCAACCGTTTCAACCACACGCCCAAGCGCCCCCGCAAGCTGCTGCTGCACGAACGGGAAATCTCCCGGCTGCAGGGCGCGGTGGAGCGCAAGGGCATGACGCTCGTGCCGCTGTCGATCTACTTCAACAGCCGGGGCCGCGCGAAAGTCGAACTGGCGCTCGCCAAGGGCAAGAACGCCGCCGACAAGCGCCAGACGATCAAGGACCGCGACTGGAAGCGCGACCAGGCCCGCATCATGCGCGACCACGGCTGAGCCGGGATGAGCGCAATCCTCCACCGCATGTCCGTGTGGCTGCACCGGCAGATGCCCACTCACGCCCAGCTTGAGGGGAATCGCTTCACCGCGCCTTTCGCAAGGCGGCAGGAACTGTTCCGCTTTACCCGCCGCTCGGTCCCGCGCGGCATGGCGGTGGGCATGTTCATCGGCATCTTCGCGCTGATTCCGGGCGTACAGATCGTCGGCGCGGCGCTGATGTGCGTGCCGTTTCGCGGCAACATCCCGCTCGCGGCGGCGGTGACCTTCATCTCCAATCCGTTCACGACGCTGCTGATCATCCTCCCGCTCGCGGTCTCGATCGGCAACAGCTTCGGCTATCACGCCGACATCGCCACGGTGAACGCGATGGTGCGCGAAGGCGCGGGTTTCCAGCAATGGTGGCACTGGCTGCTTTCCGATACCGCGCCCGCCGTGGTGATCGGCCTGTTCATCCAGTCGGTCATCGCCGCTTTCGTCAGCTATTTCCTGACCTTGTGGTTCTGGCGCTGGTGGATCGGCCACAAGCACCGCGCTCGCCGCCTGCGGCCGAAACGGGATCGCATTGAAGCCCCCACGGAAACCCCCGCATGAATGAAGTCTCTGCATGAACTCTGGCATACAGCGCCCCGGACTGCGCACTGACGTCCTCGTCGTCGTCGGAGCCCTGCTTCTGAGCGCCGTGCTGATCTGGATCGTCTCGGGCGACGTGCTGCTGATGGCGACGTTCCTCGCCGCGATCCTCGTGTTCGGTGCAGGCGCATGGGCGCTTGCCCGTCGCCGCGCGCCGGCCGCCGAGGTCGAGTTCGCTCAGCCCGACTGGTCCGTCACCGTCGCCGGGATCGAGCGCGCCGACATGGCGATCGCCGTCACCGACCGTGCCGGGCGCCTGACTTGCGCCAATTCCTGTTTCGAGAACTGGTTCGGCCCCGCTGCCGCGCCGCCCAGCCTGCCGGTTCTGCCGATCTCGCTCGAACGCCTCGCCGAAGCCACTCGTCGCGCCTGGCGCGACGGTCACGGCACGGCCGAGATCGCCAACGAGGACGGCGTCCACTGGCGCGCAGACGTGCGCCGCACCGGCAGGGGCGACGATTTCCTCGTCTGGCGCATCGGCGCCATCGGCTCCAGCGACCCGGTCGGCGAACTCGTCGCGCAGCTTGATGGCAAGCTGGGACGCGGCCTTTCCAAGGCGGGCATCGCCGCCGCGCTGGTCGATCCCGACGGCACTATCCGCGCCGCGAGCGCCGGTTTCGCCCTGCGCGCCACCGGTGATGCCCATGCCGACATGACCGGCGCCGACTTCGTCGCGCTGCTCGGGCAGGAGGAGGGCGAGCGGATCGGCTGGGCGCGCGATGGCGGGCGCGGCGGCGCGCTGGTACTCTATCACGTCCCCGTCACCGACCCTGACCGTACCGACGAGGCCGACCCCAACACGACCCCGTCGCTGATGCTCGTGGTCGAGGCCTCGCAGGGCATCGGCACCGGAGGCGGCGGCACCGGCTCCGCGCCGCATCTGGAGGCACTTCTCAGCCAGCTCCCGCTTGGCCTCGCCATGGCCGACCGCGACGGACGCCTCCTCTTCGCCAACCCGGCCTTCATGCGCGCGGCCGGCCACGAAGGGCAGGAGCCGCCGACCTACCCGACCGACCTCGTCGTCAAGGATGACAAGCGCGCGCTGTCCGAAGCGATCCGTCGCTTCGCGCAAGGCCCGGCTGCGGCGGGAGACCTCGCGATCCGTCTGACCAGTCAGCCGGATGATCCCGTCTCGCTCAGCCTCGCGGGCGTGCGCGGCCTTGGCGATGCCGCCGTGTTGCTCGGGCTTACCGATACCTCTGAGGAAATGCGCCTCAAGCGTCAGGTCGCGCAGGCCACCAAGATGCAGGCGGTGGGCCAGCTGGCTGGCGGCGTCGCGCACGATTTCAACAACGTGCTCACCGCGATCCTGGGCACCTGCGACCTCATGCTGATGCGCCATACGCCGGGCGATTCGGACTATGACGACATCCAGCAGATCCGCGCCAACTCCAACCGTGCCGCCTCGCTGACCCGCCAGTTGCTCGCCTTCTCGCGCCAGCAGACCCTGCGGCCCGAGGTAATCCAGGTGCCTGACGTCGTCGCCGACGTCTCGCAGATGCTGCGCCGCCTGATCGGCGAGAAAATCCAGCTTGCCGTCACCCACGACCGCGATCTCGGCCCCGTCCGCGCCGACCCGACGCAGCTCGAGCAGGTCATCGTCAACTTGTGCGTCAACGCCCGCGACGCCATGCAATCGCGCGGCGACGGTGCGGGCAAGCTGACGCTCGCGACCCGCCGCATCACCACCACCGACGTGCGCGCGATGCGGTCCGAGATCATCCCGGCGGGCGAGTACACCGCGCTCATCGTCGAGGATACCGGCGGCGGCATCCCGCCCGAAATCCTCGGCAAGATCTTCGAGCCGTTCTTCACCACCAAGGAGCAGGGCAAGGGCACCGGCCTCGGCCTCTCGACGGTCTACGGCATCGTCAAGCAGTCGGGCGGCTTCATCTTCGCCGAGACCGACGTGGGCCAAAATGGCAAAGGCGGCGGCACGCGCTTCACCGTCTATCTCCCGGTCCACCATGCGACCCCCGGCAGCCTCCCTGAAAAGGCGATCGTCGCCCCCACGCCGCCGCCGACGCAGTGGGCGGGCGGCGGCTCGATCCTGCTGGTCGAGGACGAAGACCCGGTGCGCATCGTCGCCGAACGGGCGCTCACCCGGCAGGGCTACCAGGTCACCTGCGCGCGCGACGGCGAAGAAGGCCTCGAACTGGTGGAGGAGGGCGGCCAGTTCGACCTCGTCGTCTCCGACGTCGTCATGCCCACGCTCGACGGTCCGGCCATGGCGCGCGAGATTCGCCGCTTCGCGCCCGACCTGCCGGTGCTGTTCATGTCGGGCTATGCGGAGGAGCAGCTGCGCAAGCAGATCGGCATCCCCAACGCCTGGTTCATGCCCAAGCCGTTCTCGGTCCAGCAGCTCTCCGAAAAAGTCGGGGAAGTTCTGGCGCAGACCGCCAAGGGCTGATTCCCGCGTTAAAAAACGGAAATCTGCCGAAGTTCCTATCTTGTTCTGGTGGAACGAAGCGAGTACAGGTCGCTTCGTGACGTTGACCTTTCCGGTCAGCTAGGTAGCAGGAGGTAAGTAATATGGCCGCTCAGCTCAAGCTGATCCAGGAAGGCAAGGAAAAGGACTCCATGGACCGTCAGAAGGCGCTCGAAGCCGCGCTCGCACAGATCGACAAGGCGTTCGGCAAGGGCTCCGCGATGAAGCTGGGCTCGAAGGAGACCATGCAGGTCGAAGCGATCTCCACCGGCTCGCTCGGTCTGGATATCGCACTCGGCGTCGGCGGCCTGCCGCGCGGCCGCGTGATCGAGATCTACGGTCCGGAAAGCTCGGGCAAGACCACGCTCGCGCTGCACTGCATCGCCGAAGCGCAGAAGACCGGCGGCACCGCCGCCTTTATCGACGCCGAACACGCGCTCGACCCGGTCTATGCCAAGAAGCTGGGCGTCAACATCGACGAACTGATCGTCTCGCAGCCCGACACCGGTGAGCAGGCGCTGGAAATCGTCGACACGCTGGTGCGCTCGAACGCGATCGACGTGCTGGTGGTCGACTCGGTCGCCGCTCTCGTCCCCCGCGCCGAAATCGAAGGCGAGATGGGCGACAGCCACGTCGGCCTCCAGGCTCGCCTGATGAGCCAGTCGCTGCGCAAGCTGACCGGTTCGATCAGCCGCTCGCGCTGCATGGTGATCTTCATCAACCAGCTGCGCATGAAGATCGGCGTGATGTACGGCAACCCGGAAACGACCACGGGCGGCAACGCGCTCAAGTTCTACGCCTCGGTCCGCCTCGACATCCGCCGCACCGGCGCGATCAAGGACCGCGACGAAGTCGTCGGCAACGCCACCCGCGTCAAGATCGTCAAGAACAAGGTCGCCCCGCCGTTCAAGCAGGTCGAATTCGACATCATGTACGGCGAAGGCGTCTCCAAGATCGGCGAAATCCTCGACCTCGGCGTCAAGGCCGGCCTCGTCGAGAAGTCGGGCGCGTGGTTCAGCTACGATTCGATCCGCATCGGGCAGGGGCGTGAAAACGCCAAGACCTACCTCAAGACCAACCCCGAAGTCTGCGACCGCCTCGAAAAGGCGATCCGCACCAAGACCGACGGATTGGCGGAGGAAATGATGGTCGGACCTTCCGAGGACGACGCCTGATCCGACAACGAACCCCGGCAGGAATGTCGGGGTTTCTTGTTTCGGGAAGAGATTGAAGTATGAATGCGAGGGTTAACACCCTCGCGCTCCCGGGACTGTCGGCCTTGTGCCTTGCAGCTGCCTTGGCTCTGCGGATTAGAGGTGGGACAGGGCCAGGATGGTACCGGCTACTGTCACGGCGGCGCCGATGCTCAGTTGGATGGGATTGGTCAGGCGCCGCAAGGGCAGGGCGAGGGATTGTTCGATCTTGGACATCCTCTGAATATACGACTGAAGCGCTTGCAGTGCTCACGCAGAGAATCGTTCACAGTCATGCGCTTTCCGCGGCGAAGCCGCCTTTCATGTCGAAATGGCCCGCGGCAGCATGATCCACGAAGGCAATGCGCGCCCGGCGCTGCTGCATGCACGACGACGACAGGTAATGGGGGGCAGGGGGGCTATGCTCCCCTGCTTTGTCTTTCCTTCTTCCGTAACCGACCCGCCACTATGGTGCAAAAACCGGCGTATCATCGCAATTCCCGACCAGTCTGACCGCAGACTCCCGCTTGCCGCCGCGCGCGGTGTCCATTATCGGCGCAAATCATGCAGACTACGAACGACATCCGCCGGTCCTTCCTCGACTACTTCGCCAGCAATGGTCATGAGGCCGTGCAGTCCGCGCCGCTCGTTCCTTACAACGACCCGACGCTGATGTTCGTCAATGCGGGCATGGTGCCGTTCAAGAACGTGTTCACCGGCCTGGAAACCCGCGCGACGCCGCGCGCCACTTCGTCGCAGAAGTGCGTGCGCGCGGGCGGCAAGCACAACGATCTCGACAACGTCGGCTACACCGCGCGCCATCACACGTTCTTCGAGATGCTCGGCAATTTCTCGTTCGGCGATTACTTCAAGGAGCAGGCGATCACCCATGCGTGGACGCTGCTGACGAAGGAGTGGGGCCTGCCGGTCGAGAAGCTGCTGGTCACCGTCTATCATACCGACGACGAAGCCTTCGACTTGTGGAAGAAGATCGCCGGTCTGCCCGAGCAGAAGATCATCCGCATCCCGACGAAGGACAACTTCTGGGCGATGGGTGATGAAGGCCCGTGCGGTCCGTGCTCGGAAATCTTCTTCGACCATGGCAACCACATCTGGGGCGGCCCTCCGGGATCGCCGGAAGAGGATGGCGACCGCTTCATCGAGATCTGGAACCTCGTGTTCATGCAGTTCGAGCAGTCTGCGGGCGAGATCGTCGGCAACCTGCCCAAGCCCTCGATCGACACCGGCATGGGTCTGGAGCGCATCTCCGCCGTCATGCAGGGCGTCCACGACAACTACGACATCGACACCTTCAAGGCGCTGATCGCCGCGTCGGAAAGCCTGACCGGCGTTGCCGCCGAGGGTGACACCCGCGCCAGCCACCGCGTGATCGCCGATCACCTGCGCTCGACCAGCTTCCTGCTGGCCGATGGCGTGCTGCCTTCGAACGAGGGCCGCGGCTATGTCCTGCGCCGCATCATGCGCCGCGCCATGCGCCATGCGCACCTGCTGGGCGCGCGCGATCCGCTGATGCACCGTCTGGTGCCTGCGCTGGTCGCCGAGATGGGGCAGGCCTATCCCGAACTCGGCCGGGCTCAGCCGCTGATCGAAGAGACGCTGGAGCGCGAGGAAGTGCAGTTCCGCCGCACCCTGTCGAACGGCATCAAGCTGCTCGACGAGGCGACCGCCGGCATGGGCGAGGGCGGCGAACTTCCGGGCGAAACCGCGTTCAAGCTCTACGACACTTTCGGCTTCCCCTATGACCTGACCGAAGACGCCCTGCGTTCGCGCGGCATCGCCGTCGACAAGGCGGGCTTCGATGCCGCCATGGCGCAGCAGAAGGCCGCCGCGCGCGCTGCGTGGAAGGGCTCGGGCCAGGCCGCCGACAGCGAAGTGTGGTTCGACATCGCCGAGCGCGAAGGCGCCAGCGAATTCACCGGCTACACCTCGACCACCGGCGAAGGCCAGGTCGTGGCGCTGGTGAAGGACGGCAAGGAAGTCCAGTCGGCGAGCGCGGGCGACGCGGTCGTCGTGCTCACCAACCAGACCCCGTTCTACGGCGAATCGGGTGGTCAGGAAGGCGATCGCGGCTCGATCTCCGGCGCGAACGGCCTCAAGATCACCGTGATTGACACCGCCAAGCCGCTCGGCCGCCTGCACGCGATGAGCGGCACGGTCGAGGCGGGCACGATCAAGGTCGGTGATGCCGTCGCCATGACGGTCAACGTCGAGCGCCGCGATGCGGTGCGCGCGAACCACTCGGCGACGCACCTGCTGCATGCGGCGCTGCGCGGCCGTCTGGGCGACCATGTCACGCAGAAGGGCTCGCTGGTCGCGGCCGATCGCCTGCGCTTCGACTTCTCGCACCCCAAGGCGCTGACCGAAGAGGACATCGCCGCGATCGAGGCCGAGGTTAACGCCGAAGTTCGCGCCAACGAACAGGTGCTCACCCGCCTGATGACGCCGGACGATGCCATCGAGGCGGGCGCCATGGCGCTGTTCGGCGAGAAGTACGGCGACGAAGTCCGCGTACTCTCGATGGGCCGCCATTCCGGCGATCGCACCTATTCGGTCGAGCTTTGCGGCGGCACCCACGTGCGCGCCACCGGCGACATCGGCGTGTTCCGCATCGTATCGGAAAGCGCGGTGTCCTCGGGTGTGCGCCGTATCGAGGCGATGACCGGCGAGGGCGCGCGCCAGTGGCTGGTCGGCCGCGAGGATGCGCTCAAGAACGCCGCCAGCCTGCTGCGCACGACGCCGGAGGACGTGGAAGCCCGCGTCGCCGCGCTGCTCGACGAACGCCGCAAGCTGGAGCGCGAACTGGCCGAGGCGAAGAAGGCGCTGGCTCTTGGCGGCGGCGGCGCGAAGGCCGAGGCGGCTGACGAGGATGTAAACGGCGTCAAGTTCTCCGGCCAGGTGCTCGAAGGGCTCGACCCGAAGGAACTGCGCGGGCTACTCGATCAGGCCAAGCAGCGCCTCGGTTCGGGCGTGGCGGCGATCGTCGCGGTGAACGAGGGCAAGGCGAGCATCGCCGCTGCCGTCACTGAAGACCTCACCGGCACCGTCAGCGCCGTGGAACTCGTGCGCAAGGGCGTCGAGGCGCTTGGCGGCAAGGGCGGCGGCGGCCGCGCCGACATGGCGCAGGGCGGCGGTCCCGACGGTGACAAGGCGGCGGACGCCATCGCGGCGGTGAAGGCGGCGCTGGCGGGGTGATCCTGAAGGAGGGCGCCCGCAAGACTCTGGCCTTTGCAGGCTGCGGGTTCTGGCTGGCGTCCTCGTTCATGCCTTTCTTCGGTGGCTTGGCGAAGCATCAGGTTCAGTGTCGCGGGCGGAGCTTCACCGGCGATTTCGACGACTGCTTCAACGATTACATCCCGCTTCTGGAGCTTTCGGCGCCGTTGTTCGTACTGGCGGGGCTCTATATCTTCATGCGTCTGGCTTTTGCGATATGGTCGCCGGAGCCGGGCAATCGCCGGATGCGGTGGCGTCTTGCCCCGAAAGACTACCATACCGGATATGCCGCGCTGGCGGTCATGGGCGGCCTTTGGGCATTCTGGAGGGCTGCACTCTATCCGCTCGATGGTGTGACGGCGCCGTTCATGGGATTCTGGCTGGGTTTCGCCATCTGGTTCCTCGCCGGAGCATGGTGCGCATGGCAGGCCGGGGCGGACGAGGCGTCGTCCCGGACTTGATCCGGGACCGGTGGCGGGCTTTAGGTGAGGCCGGGCTGCGCGCGCGGCAAGGTGGGTCGTTCACGGCCAACGGTCCCGGGTCAAGCCCGGGATGACGGGAGATGACATGGAGCCGATTGCCCGGATCGTCGCCGATATCGCCGAGGAAATGCGCGGCATTGCCGAGCGCGGCACCGTCGCCTCCTATATTCCGCCGCTCGCGTCGGTTCCGGCCGACAAGTTCGGCATCGCCGTGGTCATGGCCGACGGCACGGTTCACGCCGCAGGCGATGCGGACGAGGCGTTTTCGATCCAGTCGATCTCCAAGGTCTTCGCGCTGACGCTGGCATTGGGCGCGGTGGGGGACCAGTTGTGGAACCGGGTGGGCCGCGAGCCTTCGGGGTCGGCGTTCAACTCCATCGTGCAGCTGGAAACCGAGCACGGGATCCCGCGCAATCCCTTCATCAACGCCGGGGCTATCGTGGTGTGCGATGTGCTCCTTGGCCGGTTGCAGCCGCGCGAGGCGATCGGGCAGATGCTGCGTTTCGTGCGCGAACTGGCGGGCGACGACGATACGATCCACATAGACGAGACGGTCGCCCGCGCCGAGCAGGAGACCGGCTTTCGCAACATGGCGCTGGCCAATTACATGCGCGCCTTCGGGAACATCCATGGCGACGTGGAACTGGTGCTGGGCACCTATTTCCACTTCTGCGCGCTGGCGATGAGCTGTCGGCAGTTGGCAATGGCGGGGCGCTTCCTGATGGGGGACGGGCGTGTGGAGGGGCACCGGGTGGTCACTGCACGGCGGGCGCGGCGCATCAATGCGCTGATGATGTCCTGCGGGCATTACGACAATTCGGGCGACTTCGCCTATCGCATCGGCCTGCCGGGCAAGTCGGGGGTCGGGGGCGGCATCCTTTCGGTGGCTCCGGGGATCGCCAGCATTGCGGTGTGGTCGCCGGGGCTGAACGAAGCGGGCAACTCGCACCTCGGGCAACTGGCGCTGGAGCAGCTTGTCCACCGCACGGGATGGTCGGTGTTCGAGCCGAGGGGATAGGCGCCAAGCCAGACCCTTAGACAAGCTGAGGGCGAGCGGACGTTATTGTGAGAACCTCTCAAATCCGCTCAGGCTGAGCTTGTCGAAGCCCCGGCTGCGCATGCAGCGGTTAATGCCTCCGATGCGCCGAAAGGCAGGTGACCACGCTCGCCACTACCAGCGCGAAGGCCGCCAGTTCCATCGGCGTCGGCAGGCGACCTTCCCATGCGAAGCCGTAGATCAGCGCGAACAGCGTTTCGAACAGGATCATCTGGCCGACGAGGGTGAGTGGCAGC
Source organism: Novosphingobium sp. 11B (assembly GCF_054589055.1). Lineage (NCBI taxonomy): Bacteria > Pseudomonadati > Pseudomonadota > Alphaproteobacteria > Sphingomonadales > Sphingomonadaceae > Novosphingobium > Novosphingobium sp. 11B. The sequence goes on from NZ_BAAILP010000173.1 coordinate 30,476, forward strand.
AGGCGGCTCATCCGGTTCCACAGCGCATTGCCGAGAATCGAGGCCAGGAGCGCGACGGCGACGCAGACGGCCGCGAAAGTCAGCCATTCGGGGGCCGGGCGGCGCCAGTCCTCCAGCACGAGCGAGACGGGGAGGAGGAGCAGGGCCTGCGCTCCGGTGACGAGGCCGGTCAGCAGGTTCCACTCATGGACTGAGACTTTGGTACGCACGAGGCAGCGGGCATTGCCAATCGCAAACGTGGTCCACGAGGCGAGGGCACCGATGGCGCAGGCGAGGCCGGTCAGTTGCGCAGTCGTCGATCCGGAGGCGGGCGAGGCCAGCGACTGCCAGCCGATGCAGACCGCTCCTCCGGCGCAGAGCAGCAGCGAGGGCGCGAGGCGGCGCAGTGGTACGGCACCATGGTCGCGGCTGCCCACGATGGTCACCGCTACGGGCAGGAAGCCGATCACTAGCGAGCTCATCGCGACCCCGCCCGATTGCACGGCGCTGGCGAGGAACACGAAGTAGGCGGTGTTGCCGAGCAGGGCGAGCCAGGCAAGGCTCCACCACTCGCGGCGGGTCAGCGCGGCGAAGACCTGGCGGCGGCGCGGCGCGATCAGCACCGCCGATGCGGCTCCGTAGCACAAGTAGCGGCCGATGCTCAGCTGGAGGGGGGAGAAGCTGCCCGCCAGTTCGGGGGCGAGGAACACGAGGCCCCACAAGGCACCCGCGCCGATGCCGCAGAGCACGCCGGTCAGGCGGTTGTCAGTGGGGATTGCCGTGCCTGTGGTCATCGTGTGGTAGCTTTATGTGCCGCTGAGTGCCGTTATGTGCCGTGAGCGAATATCACCTGGACAGCGGGTTGTGCGCTCTTGATTTGGCCGCGAAACGCAACAAAAACTCGCATATGCCCAAGAAGACCGCCCCGCTCGACGCCTTCGACCGTGAAATCCTGCGAATCCTGCAGCGTGACAACAAGACGCCGCAGCGCGCGATCGGGGAAGCGGTGAACCTCTCGGCGGCGGCGGTGCAGCGGCGAATCGCGGCGATGGAGCAGTCGGGCACGATCGCCGCCAACGTCGCGCTGGTCGATCCGGCGGCGCTCTCGCTGACGGTCACCGCGATCGTCGAGGTGTTCCTGCGCGACGAGCGCACCGCCAGTATCGATCGCGCCAAGGCGCTGTTCCGCGAGACTTCCGAAGTGCAGCAATGCTACTACACGACCGGCGGCACCAGCTTCGTTCTGGTGATCGTCACTACGGACATGAGCGCCTATGAAGTGTTGACGCGGCGGCTGTTTTCCGACCACGAATGGGTGGCTAGCTTCCGCACGCTGATCGCCCTCGACCGGGTCAAGGGCGGTGCGGAAGTGGTTGTTCCCTAAGCTCTTTCCGCCTCACGCAGCTGGCCGGATTTCAGCGAGGGCTTCTCCGAAAGGCCGCCGCGTTCCATGATCATCTCGCGGAATTCGTCGCGCTTTTCGTGGATCGAGGCGATGATCGGTCCCATCGCGACGCCGGTTTCGACGAGCGCGGCCTCGGAAAGCTGCAGCGAACTTTCCAGCGTTTCGGGCACGGCATAGCTGGCTCCGGCACGGTAGAGCTGGGCGGCGTGGTCGGCGTCGCGGGCGCGGGCGAGAATCGGAAGGTCCGGGAACTGCTGGCGCAGCTTGCGCACGATGCGCTGGGCGGTGACGGGCTCGTCCATGGTGAGGATCACCGCCGCCGCGTCCGCGGCGCCGAGCCGCACCAGGGCGTCGCCGCGACCCGCGTTACCGAAGGCGACGGTGTAGCCGAGGCGCCGGCCGTGGGCGACGAGGTCGGCGTCGCTGTCGATCGCGAGATAGGGCCGCCCGTGCCGGGTCAGCATGTCGGCAACGAGGTGGCCGACGCGGCCGAATCCGACGATCAGCGTGCGCGGCCGCGTGGCATCGTCGGCGGGACGGTGCGGCGTCTCGGCCCCGTCCACGCGCTTGCCCATGACCTTGCCGGCCATTGCCAGGAGCGGGGTCACCGTCAGGCCGAGCGCGGTGACGATCTGCCAGAACTGCGCCGTGCCGGGCTGGATCAACTGGGCGGTGCTGGCCGCGGTCAGCACGATCAGCGTAGTCTCCGAAGGGCTCGACATGAGGATGCCCGCTTCGGTCGCAGTGCCGCGCCGGGCGCCCATCACCCGCAGCATCACGCCCGTCACCACCGATTTGAGCACGATGACCACGACCGTCGCGATCAGGATCGAGGCGAGGTTTTCCCAGACGACATAGAGGTCGATGCTCATGCCGATGGTGATCAGGAAGACGCCGAGGGCGAGGCCCTTGAACGGTTCGGTGATCTGCTCGACCTCGGAATGGTACTCGGTCTCGGCGATCAGGAGCCCGGCGACGAGGGCGCCGACTATGGGGGAAAGCCCGGCGGCGGCGGTTGCCAGCGAGGCGACGATCACCACCAGCAAACTCGCGGCGAGGAACAGTTCGGGGCTCTTGGTGCGAGCGGCCTGCGCGAACAGTGGCGGCAGCAGGTAGCGGCCGAAGATCAGCAGGCCGCCGACCACCACGGTGCCCCATAACAGGGTGTTGAGCAGGTCGCTGACACCGTCCCCGGTGTGCGGGCCGAGCGCGCCGAGCAGGAAGATGATGGGGACGAGGGCGATATCCTCGAACAGCAGCATCGCCAGTGCGGCCTTGCCGACCGGCGTTGTCGTCTCGGTGATCTTGAGCACCAGTGCGGTGGACGACAGCGCGAGCGCGAGACCCAGCGCCATGGCGCCCGAGAAGCTCTGGCCGATCGCCGCAAGGATGAAGGTCAGCGAGGCGGCGATGACGATCAGTTCGAGCGAGCCCAGCCCGAAGACCATGCGCCGCATCTCCCACAGGCGGGCGAAGGACAGCTCCAGACCGATCGAGAACAGCAGCAGGATGATGCCGAATTCGGCGAAGATATCCAGCCCGTCCGGGTCGGTGATGGTGATGTAATGCAGCCAGCGATGGTCGAACACATGGCGGCCGAGCCCGAACGGACCGACCAGCAGGCCGACGAGAATGAAGCCGATGACGGGCGTGATGCGGAACCGGTTGAACACCGGGATGACGATGCCTGCCGCGCCCAGGATCACCAGGGCGTCGGACATCATCGGGGAATAGAGATCGCTGCTGCCTGCCATGCGGGAAGCCTAGAGGTTGTAGCGGCTTGCGACAATTGCGCTGTCCACTCTTGCGCAACTTCACTTGGCGTTCAGCGAAGCGCTGGTTATAGACCCGTCCATGTTCGCACGCTCGTCGCTCAAGACCGCCATCCTCGCCGCCGCTACCGGGGCGATCGTTCTCACTGCCGGTTGCGGGGGACGGGCGAAGAATCGCGATACCGCCTACGTCGCGCGCGACGTCGATACGCTCTACGCTGCGGCTCAGCAGCGCCTGGAAACCGGGCGCACCAAGCAGGCCGCCGCGCTGTTCGACGAAGTCGAGCGCCAG
>NZ_BAAILP010000173.1:34009-58695 GCF_054589055.1 Novosphingobium sp. 11B
CCTGGGCACGCCGCGCCCAGTTGATGAGCGCGTTCAGCTATTACGCCGCGCGTGACTACAACAAGGCGATCCAGTCGGCGCAGCGCTTCCTGTCGATCCACCCGGGCAACAAGGACGCGCCTTACGCCTACTACCTGATCTCGATCTGCTATTACGAGCAGATCAGCGACGTCACCCGTGACCAGAAGACCACGCAGCAGGCCAAGCAGGCATTGACCGACGTGATGCGCCGTTACCCCGGCACAACGTATGCGCGCGACGCCAAGCTCAAGATCGACCTCGTCGACGATCACCTCGCGGGCAAGGAAATGACCATCGGTCGCTCGTACGAGCGCAGCGGCAAGTGGCTGGCGGCGACGCTGCGCTTCCGCAATGTGGTCGATAACTTCCAGACCACCAGCCACACGCCCGAGGCGCTCTATCGCCTCGTCGAGGGCTACCTCTCGATGGGCGTTCCCGAAGAGGCGCAGAAAGCGGCTGCGGTGCTGGAGCACAACTACCCGAACAGCGACTGGTACGGCCGCGCCTACAAGCTGATGGAAAAGCACGCGCCGCAGAACGTCGCGGCCTGATCTTCGCCCCTCTTTCCGGGCTTGCTCGGGGGAGGGGGGCTCAATTCATCCATTTATCTTTCTCAAGCGGCCCGCCTCCCCGGCGCGGCCGCTTTTTCGCGTGTGTTTGTCGTGGGGGGACACGCCGCCGCGATGCCTCGCCTCGTCGCTGCGCAGTTTCGCTTTAGCGCCTGATAGCTGAAGTCTATTGTCCACCAATTAAGTTGAGATTAGAAAAGCTCAACAAGAGGCGAAACGGCCTGGAGGGCAAATCACATGAGGGCGACGCGGTGCGGCCGCAGGCATTCCATGATCCCTTCCGGCCGGACCTGCAAGCGGCGCATTCGACCACGAAGCGCCGCGTGCAAGCCTCGAGCCATACCTGCCGGCCCTGAAGGGGGCAGGCCGACCAGGTGCACACCGGATCGCCGGATGCATTCAATTCCCTGACAGAGGATTTGAATAATGACTTCGTTCGTCCGCCGGACTCTTCTGGCAACCACCGTACTCGCCTCGGCGACGATCGGCTTCTCTGCGGCGCATGCCGAGGATACCGCTCCCGCCGCCGCAACCACGACCGCTGCCGCAGATGAGCAGGACAACCCCACTTCGGTCGGCACCGGTGCGCGCGATCGCGGCGCCGATATCGTCGTCACCGCGCGGCGTCGCCAGGAATCTAGTCAGGAAGTGCCGCTCGCAATCTCGGTCGTCGGCGGTGAGCACATCGATTCGACCGGCTCGTTCAACGTCGGCCGCCTGCAGCAGCTGACGCCGACGCTTCAGTATTACTCATCGAACCCGCGCAACACCGCCGTCAACATTCGTGGCCTCGGCGTTCCGTTCGGGCTGACCAACGACGGCATCGAGCAGGGCGTCGGCATCTACGTCGACGACGTCTACAACTCGCGCGTGGCCTCGGCGACGTTCGACTTCCTCGACGTGGCGCAGGTCGAAGTGCTGCGCGGCCCGCAGGGCACGCTCTACGGCAAGAACACCACGGCAGGCGCGATCAACATCACGACCAACCAGCCGACCTTCGACTTCGAGGGCAAGGCCGAGGTCTCGATCGGCAATTACAACTTCAAGCAGGCCAAGGCGGCGATTTCCGGCCCGCTGACCGAGAACCTTGCAGCGCGCATCGCGGTGTCCTCCACCAGCCGTCGCGGCACGATCTACAACGTCACGACGAACGAGCACATCCAGAGCCAGGACAACCTCGGCCTGCGCGGCCAGCTGCTGTGGAAGCCGACCGATACCATCGACGTGACCCTCGCGGGCGACTTCAGCAACCAGGACGCCAACTGCTGCGGTTCGGTCTACGTGCGCACGGGCCTGACCCAGCGCGCCATCAACCGGCAGTTCGAGGCGCTTGCGGCCGCTCAGGGCTACCAGCCGGTCAGCCGCAACCCGTTCGACCGTCTCACCGACCTCGACACGCCGCTCAAGGCGAAGAACAAGATCGGCGGCGCTTCGCTGCGCGTGAAGTGGGAACTGGGCGAGGGCACGCTGACCTCGATCACCGCCTGGCGCTTCTGGGACTGGGATCCCTCGAACGACCGCGATTTCACCGGCTTGCCGATCGTCGCGCTGTCGCAGAATCCGTCGCAGCAGGACCAGTACACGCAGGAACTGCGCTACAACTACAGTAGCGACAAGATCGACTTCGTCGTCGGGGCTTTCGGCTTCTATCAGCGCATCGACACGCAAGGCACCGAATCGCAGGGCTCGGCCGCGAGCCGCTGGAGCATCAATCCGGGCACCGTCGCCGCCGTTCCGCCGGGTTCCTCGGGCTGCGGTCCGACCGCGTCGAACCAGCTTGCCTGCGATCCCACGGTGCTTGACGGCCTCGTCGCCTACAACACGCAGTACCTCAAGAACACCAGCGCCGCGCTCTACGGCCAGCTGAGCTGGCACATCACGCCCGAGCTGACCCTGCAGCCCGGCGTTCGCCTCAACTACGACAAGAAAGAAGGTTACTACCAGCGCCGCGTGTTCGACGGGCAGGGCAACGAACTGCTGCTGAACGACGGTATCAGCAATATCCGCAAGACCGCACAGCTGGCGATCTATACGCCGCAGGAAATCTCGCCGACGTTCAGCGACTGGAACTTCAGCTACGACTTCACCGCCAGCTACAAGGTAGCGCCGGACGTACTGCTCTATGCGACCTATGCGAAGTCGTTCAAGTCGGGCGGCATCAACCAGAACGGCGTGCCGGTGGACGGCAGCAACAACCCGATCCTGGCGACCGCGACGGTCAAGCCCGAGTCGGTCCACCATTACGAAGCGGGCATCAAGACCCAGTTCTGGGACCGCAAGGCGACGCTCAACGTCTCGATCTTCCGCACCGATATCGCCAACTACCAGGCTAACGTGAACAACGGCCAGTACGGCGTGCTGCGCGGCTATCTCGCCAATGCGGGCGCGGTTCGTTCGCAGGGTGTCGAGGCGGACTTCTCGGTCCGTCCGAGCGAGCGGTTCAACGCCTACGTCAACGGCGCCTATACCGACGCGACCTATCGCAAGTTCACCGACGCACCGTGCCCGCCCGAGCTTTCGGGCGGCACCACTGTCACGTCGACCACGACCGTCAGTCCTGCGGGCACGCCGGGCGGCATCAGCCCCGAGAACTGCGATATCTCGGGTCAGCGCCTGCCGGGCGTCTCGAAGTTCTCGTTCTCGTTCGGTGCCGAGGTTAACGCCCCGGCCAAGCTGCTCGGCAAGGAGGGTGAGGTCTACTTCGGCTACGACGGTTCCGTACGGTCGAACTTCTCGTCCAACCCTTCGCCCTCGGCCTACACCTGGATCGATGGCTATAGCTTGCACAACTTCCGCGCAGGTTTCCGAACCGAGAGCGGGTTCGACGTCTACGGCTGGGTCCGCAATGCCTTCGACCAGAACTACTTCGAGCAGCTGATGGTCGGCCCGGGCAACACCGGCCTGATCGCCGGTCTGCCGGGCGATCCGCGCACCTGGGGGTTCACGATCAAGTCCGCCTTCTGAGAATCACCCGTCGACCCCGTGCCCCCGCGCCGCTCGAGCAGCGCGGGGGCATATTTATTTCGTCCAGCTGGGAACTTTTTGCGACGGGCTGATCTGAAAAACCGCTTAAATCGATTGCACTGTGAACCTTAAGTAATTTCTCAAATCCGATGATTATCCTTATGGTGGTTTTTACCAACTAAGGTGAGCCTACGTAGAGGGAACCCGGAGAAAGCCGGATGAACCGACAGGCTGGGGATGGGTCGCATAATCAATGGATATGAAGCACGATTTTCCGTTTGGGCCCGCCATCCGCGTGGAGGCTCTCCAGCCGAGATCGTGGCGGCCTGAACTCGTCGCTATCGTTGCCATCTTCATTACCGTGTGGGCCGCGCTCCTCGTGCATTACCTGAGCGACAGTACCGGCTGGTAAGCCGGACTTGTGCTCAACCTGAGTGCGAAGCGGGGTGACGGGCGTTCGCGCATCCGCTAGAACGCTTCGCGAACATGCTTAGCCAGCTTTCCATTCGCAACATCGTGCTGATCGAGGCGCTCGACCTCGATTTCGCTCGTGGCCTCGGCGTCCTCACCGGTGAAACCGGTGCGGGCAAGTCCATCCTGCTCGATGCGCTGGGTCTCGTGCTCGGCAATCGAGCGGATAGTGGACTTGTGCGCGGGGGAGAGGACCGGGCCAGCGTTACCGCCAGCTTCGATGCTTCGGCGTTGCCCGCTTCGGTGCTGGCGATGATCGACGACGCCGGGTTCGAGCTTGAACCGGGCGAGCCGCTCATCCTCAAGCGCCAGCTCAAGGCGGACGGCGGTTCGAAGGCGTTCCTCAACGACCAGAGCGTCGGCGTCGCCCTGCTGCGCGAGATCGCGCCCGCGCTGGTGGAAATCCACGGCCAGCACGACGATCGCGGTCTCGTCAACGCACGCGGCCACCGCGCGCTGCTCGATCGTTTCGCAGGCGGCGAGGTCGCCGGCGTCGAGGCGGCGTGGAAGGACTGGCGCGGCGCGCAGGATGCATTGGACCTTGCACGCGAACGCGTCGCCCGCGCCGCCGAGGATCAGGACCTGTTGCTCGCGCATCTCGCCGAACTGACCACGCTCGCTCCCGTCGAGGGGGAGGAGGACGAACTCGCCGGTGCCCGCGCGCAGATGCAGAAGGGCGAGAAGCTGGCCGACGACCTCGCGGCCCTGCAGCACTTGTGGACCGGCTCGGACTCGGCGCTCGCGCAATTGCGCACCGCTTCGCGCCGCCTCGATCGCATCGCCGGAGAGCACGAACTGCTGGAAGAAGCGCTGGCCGCGCTCGACCGCGCCGTGATCGAGGCGAGCGAGGCCGAGGACAAGCTCGACAAGGCGGCCGAAGCGCTCGCCTTCGACCCGGCCGAACTCGACCGCATCGAGACGCGCCTTTTCGACTTGCGCGCCGTTGCCCGCAAGCAAGGCTGCCAGGTCGATGACCTGCCCGCGAAGATGACCGAGATGCGCGCCGCGCTCGACGACATCGAAGGCGGTAACGAGCATATCGTCGAACTGGAAAAAGCGGCGCAGAAGGCCGCGCTGGCCTATCGCGATAAGGCGGGCGCGCTCCACGATTTGCGGCGTGCGGCGGCGAAAAAGCTCGACGCAGCCGTGGCGACGGAACTGGCGCCGCTCAAGCTGGATGCCGCGAGGTTCCAGACCTCGGTGGTGCGTCTTCCCGAGGAGCGCTGGGGCGCTTCGGGCATGGATGCGGTGGAATTCCTCATCAGCACCAACCCCGGCTCGGACTTCGCGCCGCTCGGCAAGATCGCCAGCGGCGGCGAATTGTCGCGCTTCATCCTCGCGCTCAAGGTCGCGCTGGCCGAGGAGGGCGGTGCGGCGACGGTGATCTTCGACGAGATCGACCGCGGCGTCGGCGGTGCAGTGGCCGACGCCATCGGCGAACGCCTCTCGCGCCTTGCGTCCAGCGGGCAGCTGCTGGCGGTGACGCACTCGCCCCAGGTCGCGGCGCGGGGGGACAAGCATTACATGATTGCCAAGTCCAGCCAAGGCACCGTTACGCGCACCTCGGTGACGCCGCTTTCGGATGCCGAACGCAAGGAGGAGATCGCCCGCATGCTCTCCGGCGCGCAAGTGACCGACGAGGCGCGCGCGCAGGCGGACAGGCTGCTGGTGCGGGTGTGAAGCGAGGCGCCACCGTCGCCGTTTGCTTCGCTACGCTGAGCGCCTGTTCTCCGCCTGTGATGTTTGCTGTGGCAGTGGATGAGCCGATCAAAGGTGGGATGCTTACCCTGAACGGGAGGTCAGCGGCTTTGATACATAACGTCGATGGTGCCTATTGGGGCAAGTGGACCGGACCAGATGCCGATGGTCGCATCGAAATCCGGTATCCCGATGGCGCGGTTGTACACTGTGCTTTGGGCTATGTGACCCCGGGCATGGAGGCGCAGCGCTTCTCCGTCACACGTCGCGTATGTTTCACGGTCAGACGTTAGGTGGCAAGCGTGGTCGGCAAGTTGACGAGGCTGGAGGATTGTTTCCACGGCCAAGTCGAGCGCTGCTGGCTATCGCATCGGCTACAAAGTGATCGATAAGCGCCTCGTTATCCTCATCGTTGCAGTGGGCGAGCGAGACTTTGCGAAAGTGGTTGTCTACATGGCGGCAATGACCCGCCATCGCCAAGCAGATGACCTATGATTGATACCTTGCCCTCCGGCCTGCCGTCCGAAGCCGAAGCCGCCAACGAACTCATGCGGCTTGCGCGCCAGATCAACCGCGCCAACCGCCTCTACCACGCCGAGGATGCGCCGGAGATCACCGACGCCGATTACGACGCGCTGGTGCGGCGTAATGCGGAGCTGGAAGCAGCGTTCCCGCATCTTACGAGACCCGATTCGCCCAGCAACAAGGTCGGCCACGAAGTCGCCGCCTCACCGCTCGGCAAAGTGACGCACGAGGTTCGCATGATGAGCCTCGACAATGCCTTCACCGACGAGGAAGTCGGGGAGTTCCTGACGCGCGTGCGGCGGTTCCTGTCACTTGCCGCCGAGGAACCACTGGTGATGACGGCGGAGGACAAGATCGACGGCCTCTCCTGCTCGCTGCGCTACGAGCACGGCAAACTGGTGCGCGCCGCCACGCGCGGGGACGGGCAGGTGGGCGAGGACGTTACCGCCAACGTCGCGCATATCGCCGACGTCGTGCAGGAACTCGAAGGCGAGGACATTCCCGAGGTCTTCGAGGTGCGCGGCGAAGTCTACATGGAAAAGGGGGCGTTCCTCGCCCTTAACGCCCAGTTGATGGACGAGGCGCGCGCGCTGGCCGACAGCAAGGGCGAGGCGTTCGACGACAGCAAGGTCCGCCAGTTCGCCAACCCGCGTAATGCGGCTGCCGGCTCGCTGCGCCAGAAGGATGCCAGCGTCACCGCGAGGCGCCCTTTGCGCTTCTGGGCGCACGGTTGGGGCGCCGCCAGCCATGTGCCCGGCGCGAGCCAGCATGAAGTCATCCGTCGTATCGAAAGCTGGGGCCTGCCGGTCTCGCCGCAATTCCGCCAGTGTCACTCGCTCGATGAAATGCTGGCCGCCTACCGCGCCATTCGTGATGGCCGCGCCGCGCTGCCGTTCGAGATCGACGGGGTGGTCTACAAGGTGGACCGGCTCGACTGGCAGCAGCGGCTGGGCTTCGTCGCCAAGGCGCCGCGCTGGGGCATGGCGCACAAGTTCCCCGCCGAGCGAGCGGAGACCACGCTCGAATCGATCGATATCCAGGTCGGGCGCACCGGCAAGCTGACGCCGGTGGGACGCCTCAAGCCGGTGCTGGTGGGCGGCGTGACGGTCACCAACGTGACGCTCCACAACCGCGACGAAATTGCCCGCCTCGGCGTGCGTCCCGGTGACCGGGTGGTGCTCCAGCGCGCGGGCGACGTCATCCCGCAGGTGGTGGACAACCTCTCTCGCGAGGAGGAGCGCGCCGCTTACGTGTTCCCGGATCATTGCCCGCAGTGCCAGTCCGAGGCGGTCGCGGCCGAGGGTGAAGTCGATGTGCGCTGCACTGGCGGGCTGATTTGCCCGGCGCAGCGGACCGAGCGCCTCAAGCACTTCGTCAGCCGCGCCGCACTCGACATCGAGGGGTTGGGCGAAAAGACCATCGACGAATTTTTCGCGCAGGGCTGGCTCGAAAGCCCGGCCGACATCTTCCGCCTGCGCAAGCGCCGCGAGGAAATCCTGGCCCTCGAAGGGTGGAAGGACAAGTCTGTGGACAACCTGTTGGCGGCTGTGGAAAGCAAGCGCAGCCCCGACGCCGCCCGGCTCCTGTTCGGCCTCGGCATCCGCCACGTCGGGGCCGTGACCGCGCGCGATCTCCTCAAGCGCTTCACGACGCTTCCCGAATTGCGTGCTCTCGCCGAGCAGGCGCAGGTCAAGCAGGGCGAGGACGAAGTGAAGGCAGCAAGCGACGCCTATGCCGAATTGATCTCCATCGACGGCGTCGGCCCGGTGGTGGTCGAGGCGCTGGGAGACTTCTTCCACGAGGAGCACAACCGTGCTGTCTGGGACGACCTGTTGAGCGAGGTGTCGCCGCCGCCTTACGTCGTCGAGACTAAGGAAAGCGAAGTCTCGGGCAAGACCGTGGTGTTTACCGGCAAGCTGGAGACGATGAGCCGCGACGAAGCCAAGGCACAGGCCGAGCGGCTGGGCGCCAAGGCTGCGGGATCGGTATCGCCAAAGACGGACATTCTGGTCGCGGGACCGGGGGCGGGCTCGAAATTGAAGAAGGCGGCCGAGTTGGGGATTCGGGTGCTCAGCGAAGAAGAATGGGCCGAGATCGTTCGCGCGGCGGGATAAGGTAAAGCAAAGCCCTCCCGCGAGCGGGAGGGCCGGAAGGCTGGCCCCGAAGGGCTGGCCGGAATGCTTCTCAGCTACGCGCGACGTGCAGGGGGATACCGCAGCGCGATAGGCTCAACTGTAACGGCCGCGGCGCTCGTGCACCTGACGGTAATGCTGGACGCGCGTGGCGCGCAGACCAGCCATTCCTTCGCGTTCGATCGAGCGCTGCCAGGAGGCAAGCTCTTCGAGCGTAAGATCGTAGCGCTCGCACGCTTCCGCGATGGTCAGCAGTCCACCGCTGACTGCGGCGACCACTTCCGCCTTTCTGCGAACCACCCAGCGTGAAGTGTTGGGCGGCGGCAAGCTGTCTATGCTCATCGGTTCGCCGAGCGGACCGGTGATGACCGTCGGACGGTCGTTCTTAACGTCTTCCATGGTTGGCCTCGTGAAATCTGGCTGCCAACCCCCTGTCGATGTCTATTCTGCGTATTAAACCTTAACTTGAGGCAATCGCGGCTGGTTAATTGATATTTACGATGTTTTACATATTCTCGGGGAAAAATTCATAAAAATGCAATCGATACAGCCGCCAAATCTTTACCGACCGTTTACCAGTGTTAATTACCTTTACCTCCAGACCAGATCCATTGCTCAAGAGAGGTAAACGTGCAGAGCCGCCGCAAGCTGTCGACGCATGCTTCCGCCGTGGCGCGGCACGTGACTTCGGACGGCTGCCAGTTCGTGATCGAGCGGGCAGGCGTGGCTGCGGGACAGTGCTTCAGCTTCGTGGTGGACGATTATCCGCCGGTGCGCGGCACCGTGCGCTGGGTGGTCAAGGACCGCATCGGCTTCGCCTTCGACCGGCCGATCTCACGCGACGCACAGGCCGCGATGCTGCGACGCAGCCGCGTGGTTCAGGGGCTGGAACTGCTTCTGGTGTGAGATGGCGCGGTCAGGGGCGCGTTACCGCCCCCGCTTGCGCATCCACAGGATCGACCAGTCGCCGTTGACCATGCGCGCGGCGAGGCGCAGGCCCGCCTTGCGGCAGGCGGCGCGCACGGCGGCTTCCTGCGTTTCCAGCAGGCCCGCCAGCAGCAGGTGCCCGCCCGGAACCAGCGCCTTGCCGAAATCGGGGGCGAGGTGGACCAGCGGCCCGGCGAGGATGTTGGCAAGGATCAGGTCATAAGGCCCGCGGGCCTCCAGCACCGGATGGGCCATGCCGTCCGCCACCGTCATCACCAGTTCGCCGCGCCGGGCGCCCATGGGCACGCCGTTGGCCCGGGCATTGTCTTCGACCACATTGACGCAAACGGCGTCGATGTCGCTCGCCGTCGCCAGCGCGCGGGGCCAGAGCGAGAGCGCAGCGAAGGCGAGAAGGCCGGTGCCGGTGCCGATGTCGGCGCAATTGCGCACGACGAGCCCCTGCGCCTTCATATGGGTCAGCATCGCCAGGCACCCGGCGGTAGTGGCGTGATGGCCAGTGCCGAAGGCCTGGCTGGCGGGGATCGCGAAGTCGAAGACGCCAGCCTCGTCTACCGCCGGGTGATCGGGGGTGTGCACGTGGAAGCGGCCCGCACGGATCGGTTCGAGCCCTTCCTGGCTGGCGACGAGCCAGTCGGTTTCGGGCAGTTCCTCGGCGATCAGCTTGGGTTTCGTGTCTGCAAACAGCGCCGTGATCGCGACGTTGTCGGCCTTGCTGGGCTTGCGATCGAGCCAGGCTTCGAGAACCCAGTCCTCGGGTTGGTCCTCGGCGACTTCGCGGCCGGAGAGAACGATCTCGTGATCCCAGTCCCAGGCGTCTTCATGCGCGACGAGAGCTGCCTCGATGACGGGGCGGGCGGCGAAGACGGTGACTTTCCAGCTCACTTGGCGTTTTCCTTGGCAAGACGCTGGGCAAGGCGCCCCTCCGCGAATTTCGCATAAGCGGGGCAGGCGTTCTTGTCCGCGAGCGGCTTCGTTCCAGCGAAGCGCTCCATCATGTCGCTCTGGCCGGGATGCGGGGTGAGCAAGACGTCGCAGGGCAGGGCGGCCATCACCGGCAGGCCCTTGCGGATCGCCGCGACGCGCGCCGGGTGGTCGGTGAAACGGTAGCCGTCCGACGAGATCGTCGAGGAACTGTCGGCATAGGCAATCTTGCGGCACCCGGCCTTGGGCGCGCAGGAGGTCCAGGTCCAGCTTGTCGAGCCGGGCGCGTGAACCGGCGTCGCATGGGCGGTCAGGACAAGATTGCCGACAGTGACGGTGTCTCCGTTCTTCAGCACGCGATCGACGCGAACCGGGGCCATAGGGTCGAGACCGTTGAATTGCGGGTCGTCGGCGCTCGGCTTGCCGCTGGCGAGAGCCGCTTTCTGCGCGGGCAGGGCTGCAACTTTTGCACCCGTTGCCTGCTGCAGTGCGGCAAGGGCGCCGACATGGTCGAAGTGCTCGTGACTGGCGACGATCCAGCGCACGTCTCTGGGGTTGAACCCGGCGCGCCGGATGTTCGCCAGCACCAGCGGGGCAGCCTTGGTCACGCCCGCGTCCACCAGCACATGTCCCTTGTCGCCCGTCACCAGGATCGCGGAAATGCCGCAGGTTCCCACGTACCAGGTATTCGCGAAGATGCGCGCAGGGGGAGCGGGGTCCGCCCATTCGTCCTTGCCCTCGCATGCCTTGGCGAGCGTCGCAGGCGTTACCGCTCCTTGCTCTGCGGCGCGGGCCACGAAGGGAGAAATGGCCGTCAGGGCAGCCAGCGCGATAGCCAGGGAGGTGCGACTCATGCGCGATGCTTTACGGCGCGCCTGTAAGATAGGCCAGTCCACCACGCAGATGTTGCGCCGCAGAACTTGCACCGTCCCTCGATTTGTCTAAGGGGGCTTGCAATAGGGCAGTTCATGACACTGCCGCAGGCAAGGGGATTCGTAAGCGCCATGGCAAACGCCGGGACCAAGAACCGTCCGCTCTCGCCGCACCTCCAGATCTGGAAGTGGGGCCCGCACATGTTCGTGTCGATCCTCCACCGCGTCACCGGCGATGGCATGGCATTCGCCGGCCTCGCTGTGCTGCTGTGGTGGCTGGGCGCGCTCGCCGGAGGCCCGGCCTCCTACGCGACGTTTGCGTGGGCGATGACGACGCCGATCGGCTATCTGGTGCTCGTGGGCATCTCGTGGGCCTTCTTCAGCCACATGGCGAGCGGCATCCGCCACTTCTTCCTCGACGTCGGCGCCGGCTTCGAACTGCAGGCGAACCGCCTGTGGTCGATCCTGTGCCCGGTCCTGGGTGTCGTTCTCACCGCCGCCTTCTGGGCGCTCCTGCTGCTTCGCTGAGGGTAACGAACAATGGGTAACGGAACCTCCATCGGCCGCGTGCGCGGCCTCGGCTCGGCAAAGGGCGGCGTCCACCACTGGCTGCTGCAGCGCTTCACCGCGATCGGCAACCTGATCTCGGTGCTGTTCCTGATCGTCTCGCTGGTGCTGCTGCCGGACTATTCTTACGGCACCATCGTCGAGTGGATCGCGCGTCCGGTCCCGGCCGTGATGATGATCCTGCTGGTCGTCACGACTTTCTGGCACGCACGCCTCGGCCTGCAGGTGCTGGTCGAGGACTACCTGCACGACCACGCCAACAAGTTCGCCGCCATCGCCGCGCTGAACCTTGCCGCTTGCGGCGGGATCGCGTTCGGCGTGTTCTGCATCGTCCGTATCGCGCTGGGAGCACACGCCTGATGTCCGCGCCTGCCTACAAGATCATCGACCACACCTACGACACCGTCGTCGTCGGCGCCGGGGGCTCGGGCCTGCGCGCCACGATGGGTTCGGCCGAAGCCGGCCTGAAGACCGCGTGCATCACCAAGGTGTTCCCCACACGAAGCCACACCGTTGCGGCGCAGGGCGGCATCGCCGCGTCGCTCAAGAACAACACGCCGGACCACTGGACCTGGCACATGTACGACACCGTCAAGGGGTCGGACTGGCTGGGCGACCAGGACGCCATCGAATACATGGTGCGCGAAGCTCCCGCAGCCGTGTACGAGCTGGAGCACGCAGGCGTGCCCTTCAGCCGCAACGCCGACGGCACGATCTACCAGCGTCCGTTCGGCGGCCACATGCAGAACATGGGCGAAGGCCCGCCGGTGCAGCGCACTTGCGCCGCCGCCGACCGTACCGGCCACGCCATGCTCCACGCGCTGTACCAGCAGTCGCTGAAGTACGACGCGGACTTCTTCATCGAATACTTCGCGATCGACCTCATCATGGACGGCGGCAAGTGCGTCGGCGTGATCGCGCTGTGCATGGATGACGGTACGATCCACCGCTTCCGCTCGCAGGCCGTCGTGCTCGCGACCGGCGGCTACGGTCGTTCGTACTTCACCGCGACGTCTGCCCACACCTGCACCGGCGACGGTGGCGGCATGGTGCTGCGCGCCGGCCTGCCCCTGCAGGACATGGAGTTCGTCCAGTTCCACCCGACCGGCATCTACGGCGCCGGCGTTCTCATCACCGAGGGCGCACGCGGCGAAGGCGGCTACCTGACGAACTCCGAAGGCGAGCGCTTCATGGAGCGTTACGCTCCTTCGGCCAAGGACCTTGCCAGCCGTGACGTCGTGTCGCGCTCGATGGCGATGGAAATCCGCGAAGGTCGCGGCGTCGGCCCGCACAAGGACCACATCTACCTGCACCTCGATCACATCGATCCCAAGGTGCTGGGCGAGCGTCTGCCGGGCATCACCGAGAGCGGCAAGATCTTCGCGGGCGTGGACCTTACCCGCCAGCCGTTGCCGGTCGTCCCGACCGTGCACTATAACATGGGCGGCATCCCGTGCGACTATAACGGCCGCGTGATGACCATCGGCCCCGACGGCGATCCCGAAACCGTGGTTCCGGGCCTGTTCGCGGTGGGCGAGGCGGCTTGCGTCTCGGTTCACGGCGCCAACCGTCTGGGCTCGAACTCGCTGATCGACCTCGTGGTGTTCGGCCGCGCGACCGGCCTGTACCTCAAGGAAAACCTGACGCCGAACGGCACGCAGGCGGAACTGCCCAAGGATTCGGCCGATCTGGCGCTCACCCGCCTCGACCACTTCCGCAATGCCAACGGCTCGTCCTCGACCGCGGAAATCCGCACCGAGATGCAGCGCACCATGTCGCTCCACGCGGCGGTGTTCCGCACCGACGAACTGATGGTCGAGGGTAAGGAAAAGCTCGCCGCGACCTATCAGAAGATGAACGACATCAAGGTCACCGATCGCGGCCTGATCTGGAATTCGGACCTGGTGGAGACGCTGGAGCTGGACAACCTGATCTCGCAGGCCACCGTGACCCTGCACGGCGCGCAGAACCGCAAGGAAAGCCGCGGCGCGCATGCGCACGAGGACTTCCCGAACCGCGACGACGTGAACTGGATGAAGCACACCGCGACCTGGTTCGACGGCTGGGGCGGCAAGGGCGGCGACGTTCGCATCGACTATCGCCCGGTGCACGAATTCACGCTGACCGACGACGTCGAGTACATCAAGCCCAAGGCCCGCGTGTACTGATATCGGCGAAAGCTGAATAACGAGAGGAGGGCGGCGCAGCGGCAAGGCTGCGCCGCCCTTTTTCGTTTTTGCAAAGGCCCACCCCCAGCCCCTCCCGCAAGCGGGAGGGGAGCGAGACTTGGGCCGCAGGCCCTAGTCGCAGCGGGGTGGGCGCGTCGGCACGCAACTCTTCGTGCTTCCACGCATTGCAGCGGGTGAAAGGAACCCCCATGCAACGCACCGACGTCGATCCCCTGCTCGAGCCCAACGTGCACCGCGACCCGCTCGTGCGCGAGATGGAGCGCGCGCCCGGCAGCACCTGGGGCTGGGTCATGGCCTATGGCGTGCTGCTGATCCTTGCCGCGTTGATCGTACTGCTCAATCCGCTGGTGGCGGGCGTGGCGACCGGGCTGATCCTCGGCGTAATCCTCATCGTCGCAGGCGTGGCAGCCGTTGCGGCGGGCTGGACCTCGCTGTCGAGCCGCGCGCGGTGGACGGAGATCCTGCTCGGCGTTCTCGCGCTGCTGGCGGGCATCTTCGCCGTGGCAGACCCGGTTGCGGGCGCGCTGTCGCTGGTCATCGCCATCGGGCTATGGCTGGTCGTCTCCGGCGTGTTCCAGATCGCCTTCGCGCTCAAGGCCCGCCACGACAAGGGCTGGCGCCTGCTGCTCGGTGTGCTCGACGTGGTGCTGGGGCTGGTGCTGCTGTTTTCGAGTGCGGCGACCGGCCTCGCGTTCCTCGCCATCATCGTCGCGATCAGCCTGACGGTGCGCGCGGTCTTCCTGATCCAGCTGGCCCTTTTGCTCAAGCGCAGCTGAGTTGACATTCACCCGGCGTTCATGTTTACAGACGTAGTCGATTACGTGTGTAGACGATGGAGAAATGGGTGTCCGAGTCCCCTGAACAGCCCGACCGCATTTCCGAAGCCGAGCATGCGGTGATGGAGGCGCTGTGGCAGCGCTCTCCACTCACCGCCCAGGAAGTGTGCGAGGAAGTCTGCGGTCCGCGCGGCTGGAGCCTCGCCACGGTCAAGACGCTGCTGTCGCGCCTCGTCGCCAAGCAGGCGGTCGAGACCGAGCCTGACGGCAAGCGCTTCCTTTACTCGCCCCGCATCGCGCGTACAGTCTATGTCGGTGCGGAAAGCCGCCGCTTGGTAGATCGCCTGTTCGGCGGCCGCGCGGCGCCGCTTTTCGCGCATCTGGCGCAGAGCGAACAACTCAGCGACGACGACATTGCCGAGATCGAAGCCCTGCTGAAGGAGCTGAAGTCATGACCGAGTGGCTTACCGATACGCTTCTGGCGACCGGCGTGCTGATGGCGCTGGTGCTGCTCGTCCGCCGCCCCGTCGCGCGCTGGTTCGGTCCGGGCGCGGCTTATGCGCTCTGGGCGCTGCCGATGATACGGTTGGTGCTGCCTCCACTGGCGCTGCCCCGCTTCATGGAGCATGGCTTACTGTCCAATCTTCGCTTCGGTGTAGAGCCGATCACGGCGTCTGCCGCAGGGTTTCAGGCTGCGACGCCGGTCGAGACGGTGCTGCTGCCAGCAGCCGGCCCGGTTGCGGAAGGCGCTGCCGTGCTGCCCGCCGCTGAGGTGCTGACGGCCGCTCCGATCGAGCCGGGGCTGCTGGCACAAGTGCCGTGGGCGACAGTTGCCCTGGCCGTGTGGCTCGGCGGTGCGGCGCTGTTCCTCGTTTGGCGGACGGTGACTTACCGCTGGATGCGCCGCGATCTGCTTGATGGCGCGCGCGTGGTTGCTCGATCCGACACCGTGCGGATCGTCGAAACGCCCGCGATCACCGCGCCGCTCGCCTTCGGGGTATTCGACAAGGTCGTCGCTCTGCCGCAGGGATTTCTGGCGGAGGCTGACTCCGAAACCTCCGACTTCGCCATCGCGCACGAGATGGAGCATCACGCGGGCAGCGACCTGCTGGCGCTGATCGCGATGCAGCCTCTCTTCGCGCTGCACTGGTTCAATCCGATCGGCTGGGCCGGTTGGCGCGCGGTGAGGGCTGATCAGGAGGCCTTCTGCGACGCCCGGGTCATGGCTGGCCGGCCCCGTGCCGAGCGCGCCCGCTACGGCCGCCTGATCGCTTCGATGGCTGGGGGGACGCGGCTCGGCCTTGCCGCGCCGATGGCCGGCCCGCTCTCGGGAGAGAAGCCGATAATCCAGCGTCTGAAGGCACTGGCGGCGGCCGACGTCAGCCCGACGCGGCGCGTGCTCGCCCGCAGCCTGTTCGCGCTGGCCGTCGTCGCGGTGCCTGCTACGGCGACGGTCAGCTATGCCGCGATGGACGAGGCGGAAGCCGATCCCGTCTCCGCGCCGGAAGCAGTCCCGCAGGCGCAACATTCGCGGGTGCCGCACGCTCCGCAGCCGCCGGTGCCGCCTGAGGCTCCTGAAGCTCCTGAAGCACTGGCTGAGGCCGAACTGCCGGAGCCCCCCGAAGCGCCCGAGCCGCCCGAAATGCCGGAAGTCGACGTGGCTGAAGGTATTGCGGCGCCGGTGCCGCCGGTTCCTCCCGCACCTCCGGCTCCCCCCGGCGCCCCCTCCGCTCTCGCCGCACCGGCGCCTCGTCCGATGCCGAACGCCCGGGTCACGATGCGCAAGACGATGACGACCGACGATGTTCGCCAGATGCACGACCGCTTGCGCAGCGCGGCGGATGCCCAGCGCAGCGTGGCCGATGCACAGCGCCGTTCGACGGAAGCACAGCGCATGGCCGCAGAAGCCTTGGCGCGCGCGCCCAAGGTGGAGGAATCGGTCTCGGCCGATGGCAAGCGGCATACCATTCGCATCGTGCAGAAGGACGGCTCGCGCGTTTCGACTCGGACCATGGTGCTCGACGAGAATTGCCCCGCCGACAGCCGCCGCCGCGAGGCGAGCCGCGAAAGCAATGGGTCTAGTGCATCGGTGGTCATCTGCACCGGCGAGCCCAAGGCCGCGAAATTCGCGGCAGTGAATGCCCTGCGCAGCGCCCGGGCCTCGATCGCGGCAGACCGTGCGCTGGATGCGAAGGTCCGGTCGGAAATCCTCGCCGACCTCGACGGAGAGATCGCCGACGCCCATCGCGAGGCGAACGCTAACTGACGCTCATAATGCGGGAGGCCGGCAGCCGGGGACTGCCGGCTTTCTTACGTCAGGCCGGTCGCAGCTTCGCCGTCGTGATGTGCCAGCCTTGCGAAATACCCATGCCGCGATTGATCTGGCGCAGATCATAACTGCCGGTGAATCGCTGACGTCGGCCGTCGTCGAGTTCTGCATCGACCGTTACCGGGACGGTGACGTAGATCGACCCGGCGCCGCCCTCGACGTCTGACACCTTGCCGATATCCACGTGAACGCGGCGGGTATGGGCGTAACCGTCGCTGAACGCTTGCAAGGTCTGGCCACTGGGGCCGCCATCCGGCCCCCACAGGGTCCATGCCGAGGCATAATCGCGCGCGTTGATTGCGGCGTAGTAGCGCTTCACCATGTCGGCGGCGGCTTCCTTGCCGATGGGATCTATTCCGCCGCATTCAGGAGTTTTTGCAGCGTCCTCACCGAGAATGGCGCATCCGCGGGCCACTTCGTTGCGGATCATCGCGCAGGAGTTTGCGGCGTTGCACGGCGGGCGCGTCGCGGGAGAGACGGCAATGCACTGCGCGACCAGCTTGCGCGCTGCCGCCTCCCCGATTTCGGACGAGCAGGCGATCGATCCGGCATCGGCGGCAGGGGAGGAGGGTGCGCTTTGTGGCAGCGCTTCGATGGGGGCCGCGCTCACCGTTTCAGGAGCGGGTGAGGAAGGCGCCTCGCCCGTCGCCGTGGCAGCCGGCTCGCCGCCGCATGCGGACAGAAATAGCACGAGCGCGCTCGCCGCAGGAAGTGCCCGAAGCATCAAGCAGCCGTCAGTTCTTGGGAGAAGGCTGGCGGGCGTCGGGCTCGGTCTTGAAGGCGAGATCCCGGTCTGACTTCGCGTCGGCTTTGGCCTCGGACTTCGCCTTCTTCTTCGCGTCCTTTTCCTGCTCCATCGCCTTGAGTTCGTTCACGCGGGCCTGGACGACGCTGGCGGGGGCGGGGGATGCGGGATAGCGGCAGCCCTTGGCGGAGCCGACACCCTTGAGGAAGCCGCGGCGCGTCAGGCCCGCCTGGATCGCCGCATTGACCTTGCGGTCCTGCGCGTTGGCGCCCGAGACTTCGCGGATCAGGCCGCGGAAGGGGATGAACGAGGCGACCACCCACTTGCCCACGCGCCCGGCGCTGATCCGGTCACGCTCCTCGGCGGGGAGGTCGATGTCGGGGCCGAGAACTTCGTCGAGCTGCTGGATCGCCCCGGCGATCTGGCGGCATTTTGACAGGCCGTGCAGCGTGTAGGGCTCCGCCGTGGCATTGACGAGGAGGGGGGGGATTTCCCCGTCGCGCCCCACGTTGAGGTCGGTCATCGGCGTCTTCGCCACGTCCACCGCATCGGGATCACGCGAGGTGATCGGCTTTTCATCTTGCCTGGCTGCTGCCGGAGCAGCCAGTGTGCCTGCGCTCAGGCTCGCAACGACGATCGCACCCAGCCACTTGCGGCTCATGTCCCTGTTCTCCTGTCCCCGGCGCGCGGTCGCCGATCCGCCACCGGGTCCGCTCACGCCTGTGATGTCATCCTGTTGAAGAGAACGTGTCACATGCGTCCTCGTTCCCGGTTTCGAGGCCGCGCTTGAGCCAGCGCATGCGCTCGGCGCTGGAGCCGTGGGTGAAACTCTCCGGCGTCACCGCCTGTCCGGCGTTCTTCATCAGCGTGTCGTCGCCGATCGCGCTGGCGGCGGTCAGACCTTCCTCCATGTCGCCAGGCTCGATGCGGTCGCGGTTCCTGGCGGCCCAGACGCCCGCGTAGCAGTCTGCCTGCAGTTCCATCTTCACCTGCAGGGCGTTCTCCTGCCGGGGGTTCTGCTGCTGCGCCTTGCGGACCTGCTGGTCGAGGCCGGTGAGGTGCTGGACATGGTGCCCGTACTCATGCGCCATCACATAATAGCGCGCGAAGTCGCCCCGGGCGCCGAGTTGCTTGTCCATCTGGTCGTAGAAGCTGACGTCGATATAGATGCCCTGATCGGCGGGGCAGTAGAACGGCCCCATCGCGCTGCTCGCTGCGCCGCAGCCGCTGCGGGTGCCGCCGGTGTAGAAGTGCAGCATCGGCTGCTCGAAGGGCACGTTGGCCTTCTGGAACAGCGGTCGCCAGGTCTTGTCGAGTGAGGACAGCGCATTGCACGATTCGCGCGAGTAGGCATTTTGCGTGCAGATTTCGGTCGCGCTGCGCGAGCCGCCCGCCGGTTGCTGCGCGGTGGTCGGCGTCTGCTGCTGCACGTTCTCCAGCGTGCCGAGCATTTGTCCCGGGTCCACGCCGAAGACTAGGGCGCCGATCAGCACGATGATCAGGCCGCCGCAGCCCAGCTTGCCGCCGCCGAGGGAAAAGCCGCCGCCGCGGCTGCCGCCTTCGGTGACCTTGATGTTGTCGGGGTCGAAATCGTCCAGCCGCATGGGTGCCGTATCCTCTTTTCGCCGTTGCCGGGCAGCGTCTCGCGTGCAGATCAATTCGCAGAACTCGGGGGTGTTCCGCAAGTCTCCCGAGTGTTGCGCGGCTGCGTCATTATCGCCGGATGAAACGGGAAATGTTGCAACTGCACGCGATTGGAGGAAATTTTACAACCGTGCTCGAAAATGTGTCGTATAGGTGCAGCGCAATGAAGTCGGGCATCCGGGCAGTGGGACGTGCAGCAGGGAAAAGTGCGTGGAGGACGGCAGCGTTCTTCGCGCTTTTCGCCGTAGGAGTTCCCATCGGCGTCGTTGCCGCCAGCGTCAGCCGCGCCGACCGCGAGATCGAGGACCGGCTGCGCGCGCATATCCAGATCCTCGCCAGCGACGATTTCGATGGCCGTGAACCCGGCACCGATGGCGAGGCGAAGACGCTGCGCTACCTTGCCAAGCAGTGGTTCGACATCGGCCTTGTCTCGGGCACAAATGATCCGGGCAATGAGTGGTTTGCGCCGGTTACTGTCGTCGCTCACGAACCGTCGAGCGGTTCCGCCCGCTTCCTGCGCAAGGGCTTCCGCGCCACCATCGCGCCAAGCGACGTGCTGGTCTTCACCTCTGGCAAGCGTTCGCTGGTGCGCAATGCGCCGCTGCTCTTCGTCGGCCGCGCGCGCAGCCAGGACTTCACGCGCAACGAACTGGCCGGCCGCATCGCCGTAGTGCTCGACGGGAATACGCCCGACAGTGCGCGCCAGAACGAACTGCTCGCGCTGGGCGCCTCGGCCGTGCTGACCGTGCTCGACGGCGAGCGCACGCTGGACGAGGTAGCGGCCCGGCGTCGGCGTTCGGGCTACGCGCTCTCGGACGAAGCGCTGGGCGGCGACCTTGAGGCGTTCATCGGCCGCGCGACGATGGAAACCCTGCTCAAGGGCACCGCGCATACTTTCGATGATCTGGAGCAGGCGGCGGGTAAGGATGATTTCGCGCCCATCGTGCTGGACGTCACCGCCTCGCTGGAAGCCGCGACGGACGAGACGACGATCCGAACGCATAACCTGATCGGCAAGCTGCCGGGGCGCAGCAAGCAGGCGGGCGCGGTGCTGTTCGTGGCTCATTGGGACCATTTCGGAGAATGCGGCGAGCCTCCCGCCGAGGACGTTATCTGCAACGGTGCGGTGGACAACGCCAGCGGCGTCGCAGCGCTGACCGAAGTGGCGCGCCGTCTGTCGCGCAGCCCGCAGATGGACCGCGACGTCTATTTCCTCGCCACCACGGCGGAGGAACTCGGGCTGCTGGGCGCGCACGCCTTTGCCGAGAGCCCGCCGCTGCCGCTGGAGCGGATCGTCGCGGCCTTCAACATCGATTCGATCGCCATCGCGCCACGCAAGACGCCCTTCGCCATCGTCGGACGCGGCATGACCGGGCTCGATAAGGACATCGCCAAGGTCGCCAAGGCGGAAGGCTTCAAGCTGCGCGAGAACAATGACGCCAACGAATACGTGAAACGGCAGGACGGCTGGGCCTTGCTGCAGCACGACATTCCCGCCGTCATGGTGACGACGTCCTATGGCGACATCGAGCGGATGCGTGCCTTCTTCGACGGCGACTATCACCGGCCGAGCGACGACCTGTCCCACCCGATCGAGCTTGGCGGGGCCAGCGACGACGTGAAGATGCTGACTGCGCTGGGCCGCTGGTTCGCCGATACGCGCAAGGTGCCGGTCACGCCCATGGTGGCAAAGGCGCCGGTCTCGGCGAAATAGCCGGACCTGTCGCACCAGAAACGCGAAAAACATGGGATTCGCCCCCTAGCCCAAACCGCCCCCTTTGATTACATGGGCCGCCACGATTCTCCCCTCGAAGGCATTGGTGGCGCACATGGATATCCAGCTCGGACTCACTTTCGACGACGTACTCCTGCGTCCCGCCAAGTCCGACATCGTCCCCACCCAGGCCGATACCCGCTCCATGCTGACCCGCACCATCGGGCTGAACATTCCCGTGATCTCCTCCGCCATGGACACCGTGACCGAGGCGCAGATGGCGATCGTCATGGCGCAGATGGGCGGGATCGGCGTGCTGCACCGTAACCTGTCGATCGAGGAGCAGGTTGCCGCCGTCCGCCAGGTCAAGCGCTTCGAGAGCGGCATGGTCGTCAATCCCATCACCATCGGCCCCGATGCCACGCTGGGCGAGGCGCAGGCGCTGATGACCGCGAACCGCATCAGCGGCATCCCGGTGGTCGAGGCGTCGGGCAAGCTCGTCGGCATCCTCACCAACCGCGACGTGCGTTTTGCCGCAAACGCCGCGCAGCCGGTGCGCGAACTGATGACGCATGAGAACCTCGCAACCGTTAAGGTCGGCGTCGATCAGGACGAGGCGCGCCGCTTGCTGCACGCCCGCCGCATCGAGAAGCTGCTGGTCGTCGATGAGGGCTTCCACTGCGTCGGCCTCATCACCGTCAAGGACATCGAGAAGGCCGTCCTCTTCCCCGAGGCGACCAAGGACGAGGCGGGCCGCCTGCGCGTCGCCGCCGCCACCACCGTGGGCGACAAGGGCTTCGCGCGCACCGAGGCGCTGCTGGCGGCCGAGTGCGACGTCGTCGTCATTGACACCGCGCATGGCCACAACCGCGACGTCGCTCTGGCGGTCGAGCGGGTGAAGAAGCTGTCGAATTCGGCGCAGGTCATCGCCGGCAACATCGCCACTGCCGAAGCCGCCAAGGCGCTGATCGACGCGGGCGCCGACTGCGTGAAGGTCGGCATCGGCCCGGGCTCGATCTGCACCACGCGCATCGTCGCAGGGGTAGGCGTGCCGCAGCTCACCGCCGTGATGGAAGCCGCCGAGGAAGCCGAGAAGGCGGGCGTGCCGGTCATCGCCGACGGCGGCCTGCGCACTTCGGGTGACGCCGCCAAGGCGCTGGCCGCCGGTGCCTCGACGATCATGGTCGGCTCGATGCTCGCAGGCACCGAGGAAGCGCCGGGCGAGACGTTCCTGTACCAGGGCCGCGCCTACAAGTCGTACCGCGGCATGGGCTCGGTCGGCGCGATGGGCCGCGGCTCGGCGGACCGCTACTTCCAGGGCGACATCAAGGACCAGATGAAGCTGGTGCCCGAGGGCATCGAAGGCCAGGTCGCGTTCAAGGGCGCCGCCAAGGACGTCATCCACCAGCTGGTGGGCGGCATCAAGGCGGCGATGGGCTACACCGGCTCGGCGACGATCGAGGACTTGCGCAAGAACTCGAAGTTCATCCGCATCACCAATGCGGGCCTGCGCGAGAGCCACGTCCACGACGTGACGATCACCCGCGAGGCACCGAACTATCCGACGCGCTGAGGCAGCTAACCCCCTCCCGCAAGCGGGAGGGGTAGCGAGACTTGGGCCGCAGGCCCTTAGTCGCAGCGGGGTGGGCACTGGCGCCGGCCTCGCGTTTTCACGCGCCCACCCCCGGCCTCTCCTGCAGGCGGGAGGGGTGAATTGACCCCCGCAGCCCGCATTCAGGCAGCCATTGAGGTGCTCGATCTCGTCATCGAGGCCGCGCGGTCCAACGGCGCGCCTGCCGACCGCCTGATTTCCGAGTGGTTCCGGGCCCGCCGCTGGGCAGGCAGCGGAGACCGCCGAGCGGTACGTGAACTCGCCTACCGCGCCATCCGCGCCTGTGGCGAAATTCCCGAGACCGGTCGCGCCGCGATGCTGCGCGTCGCGGATTCCGACCCGCAACTCGCCGCACTGTTTGACGGATCGCGCCACGCGCCCGCTCCGATCGACGGGGCTGAGCCGATGGCCGAGGCCGGTGTCGCTCCGGCATGGCTGATGCAGCGTTTCGCCGACAGCGGCGTCGAACATCCTGAAGCCCTGCTGGACCGCGCGCCGCTCGACATCCGCGTCAACACGCTTAAGTCCGGCAGTCTCGACCTCCCCGAAGGCGGGGAGAAGACCGTCGCCGCGCACGGCTGGCGCTACCCGCCCGAGACGAAGATCGAGCAGTCGCCCGCTTACCTCGAAGGCATGATTGAGGTGCAGGATGCGGGCTCGCAACTCACCTGCGAGGTCGTGGCCGCGCGGCCGGGCGAGACGGTGATCGACTTGTGCGCCGGGGCAGGGGGTAAGACCCTCGCGCTCGCCGCAGCGATGGAGAACGTCGGGCGGCTGATCGCCTGCGACGCCGACCGCGCCCGCCTGCAACGCCTGCCGCCCCGCGCCGAGCGGGCCGGGGCGACCGGGATCGAGACTTTGCTCCTCGACGCCAACCGCGAGATGCAGGCGCTTGAGCCTTTCGTCGGCGCGGCCGATGCGGTGCTCGTCGATGCGCCGTGCTCGGGTACCGGCACCTGGCGCCGCAACCCGGAAGCGCGCTGGCGCCTGACCGACAAGCAGCTTGAACGCTACGTGGCGATCCAGTCACGCCTGCTCGACATCGCGGCGACGCTGGTGAAGCCGAGCGGGCGGCTGGTCTTCGTGACCTGCTCGCTGCTCGACGCGGAAGGCGCGGATCAGGCCGAAGGTTTCTTGACCCGCCATCCCGACTGGCGCGCCGAACTGCCTGTTTTGCCCGCCGGAACCCCGCGCGGCGCCGGCCTGCGTCTCTCTCCCTCGCGCGATGGAACCGACGGGTTTTTCGTCGCGCGCTTCGTCAGGCTGTGATAGCGTCACGTCATGATGAGGACGAAAACCTCGGCCAAGGACCTGCTGATGCGTTATACGCCCGTTGCCGTTGCCCTTTCCCTGCTAGCCGCCACGTCCTCCAGCGTCCTTCTGTCGCAACCGCCCGAGCAACTCGATCCGCGCGCCAGCATGCTGCTGAGCGAGGGCCGCGCTGCCGCTGCGGCGGGCAACATTGACGGGGCGATCGACGCCTATGAATCGGCGCTGACGGTCGAGCCCGGCAGTGTCACCGTGCTGCTCTCGCTGGCCGACGCCACGCGCCGTCAAGGCATGCAGGGCAAGGCGCTGCATTACTACCGTGTCGCGCTGACCAGCGATCCGCGCAACGTCACGGCGCTTGCCGGCGAGGGCATGGCGCTGGCCGAAAAGGGCGCGACCGAGAAGGCCAACCGCAATCTCGCGCGGCTCCAGACCCTGTGCGGCAAGGACTGCGCAGAGGCGCAGTCGCTGGCAGGCGCGATCGCCAAGGGGCCGACGCCGCGCATGGTGACCGCCGATGCGGTGACGCCCAAGACGGCGGTTTCGGAAAACTGAGGAGCGGCGCTATCTGCGCGGGGGCTTCGACAGGCTCAGCCTGAGCGGGTTTGCCGCCCCCGTCGTCCCGGACTTGATCCGGGACCGGTGGCAGTCTTTAGGTGTGAGCGTGTTGCTCGCGCAGCAAGATCGGTGGTTCACGGCCACCGGTCCCGGATCAAGTCC
>NZ_BAAILP010000174.1:0-1058 GCF_054589055.1 Novosphingobium sp. 11B
CGAGCGCGGGTTCGCTGGTGTCGGCGGGGTAGGCACCGTTCTCGTCATGGACCTCGCGCCCCGTCACCGGCGGGTTGAAGACGCAGGCGCACACGATGTCCTGCACCGGGCGCACGATGTGCTTGTCGTTGGCGTTGAGCGCATACATCACGCCTGGCTTCAGTTCATGCGTCAGGCCGGTGCCGAGGTCTTCTATGGTGCCCTCGCCCTGCATGACCAGCACGGCTTCCAGATGGTTCTGGTAATGCATGTGCAGTTCCTCGCCCGCGAACATCCTGGTGACGTGGAACGAGAAGCCCATCTTGTCGTCCTTGAGCAGCAGGCGGTCGGAGTACCAGCCATTGGATTCGACGTGACGGTCGGACTTGCGGATGTCGTTGAGATTGCGAACGATCATTTGGCTATTCCTTTGAATTTGGAGGGAGTGTTCAGGCGGCCACGCCAATTTTCGGCAGCGCCCGCTTCACCGGGGCGATCGCGGCTGCGACCGCCTCTTCCAGAATGTCGAGCCCGGCTTCGAGCACCGCATCCTCGATGGTCAGCGGGGCCAGTACCTTGACGATCTCGTCATGCGCGCCGCTGGTCTCGATGATCAGGCCCTCGTCGAAGCAGGCCGACGTGATCTGCGATGCGACCTCGCCGCTGCCGACGTTGATGCCGCGCATCATGCCGCGCCCGCGTGTGGTCAGGCCATGGCGCTCGGCCATGCGTTCAAGCCGCCGTTCGAGGATGCCGCCGCGCCGTGCCACCGCGTCGGTGAAGGCCGGATCGGCCCAGAACTCGCGCAAGGCGGCAGTGGCGGTGACGAAAGCGTGGTTGTTGCCACGGAACGTGCCGTTGTGCTCGCCGGGGCTCCAGACGTCGAGGTCGGGGCGCAGCAGCGTCAGCGCGAAGGGCAGGCCCATGCCTGAAAGCGACTTTGCCAGCGTAACAATGTCGGGCGTGAAGCCCATGCCCTCGAAGCTGAAGAACCCGCCGGTGCGCCCGCAGCCTGCTTGAATGTCGTCGACGATCATCAGCGCGCCGTGCTTCTCTGCCAGCGCGGCGATGCGGCGCAG
>NZ_BAAILP010000175.1:0-10593 GCF_054589055.1 Novosphingobium sp. 11B
GACAGTCACAGCAAAAATGTTGTTAGCACACCCGATTTTGCCGCCAAATCCACTCACCGCAAAATCAGATACTTATGGTCTCGCGTTCCCTGCGTGTTCCGCTAGCACTGTTCAACTTGGGCTTGGGCTTTATCTCTTGCGCGGACTCAGTGAGCCGGATGAGATTTTCCTCGGTTTTTCGGAAGGAAAGCCAAGTGGGCGAGGGGTGGGCGAAAAACAAGGCGCCGCGATATTTTCAGCAATTAAACAGAGTCGGGCCACCAAATCGGGATTGATCCAAGATCTAAATGACGCCCTAATGTTTATACCTGGCATTGGTGCCGACAAAGTTTCCGACATGACCGTTAATATCGTACGTCGCCACCTCATTCAGTATACACAGCAGCAGATGGCACTTCACGGCAGGGCTATTGCGAATGAAATGCCGACTGGCCTCTTGTGGGACTCCGTTAATGGCCGCTGGACCGACGGTTACGACTATATACCGTTTATTCAGCGCAAAAAAGTTCTTCTGGTGCCTAAACGGTATGTCAAGCACGGAGCTGAATTTCAGAAAGCGTCGCAGAGGTATTACGATGGGTTCGTCGCCAACTTTATTCGACAAAGAGAATTGTCGACAATGGGCCGATTAGTTAGATTCCGCGAAAAAAGAGATGGAAGCACCACGCCTTGGGTTCCTAAAGTCGAAATTGAGAAAGACACGCCCCGAGACAAGGATAGCGTGGCTCATTTTTCTACAAATCATCCAGACGTATATGCGAAATTTAAGAGCGCATTCTTCAAACATAACCCTGAAAGTGTTCATGCTATTGTGGCCGCTCAAGGCGGGCACTTCGATCAGTCTACCTATGCAACTGAGGTTATCGCAGCGCTCAACAACTGCCCGCCGGGACAACGCGCGGCTTCGGACTACCAAAGCCTCGTCGTTGGCATCCTTCATTTCATTTTGTACCCAAGCCTGACCAATCCGGTTCTGGAGCAACCAGCGAACGACGGGCGCAAGCGTATTGACATCACGTTCGAGAATGAAGCGGCATCCGGTGTTTTCTCTCGGCTCCGCCAAGACCCGTTCTTACTCAGTCGTGAGGTATTGATCGAGTGCAAGAACTACTCTGAGGACCTCTCCAACCCTGAGCTTGATCAAATGATCGGCCGTTTTGACCCAAGGAGGGGGCGCTTTGGAATATTGGTCTGTCGATCAATCGCAGACAAAGGCACACTTCAACTCAGGTGCGCGGACGCATTCCTATCGCAACAGGGGGCGATTGCTATTCTTACGGATGCCGATCTCAAAGAAATTCTGAATTCCGGACCTTTGGGCCGCGAAACAAGACTCAACGAAATTATCCAACGCCAGCTTCGCAGTTACCGATTTTGATTTAGGTAATTCAAGCAATTCAATTAGATGACTTTTTGGCTAAATTTCATATAGATAAATTATATACGTGACTTAATTCACACGTGCCGGTTCATTTAAACGAAGGCCGGGGACGGACTTTCAGAAGGCGTCTTTATCCCTAAACGACACCCCTGATCGGCAATACGTCCGCGCCCTTGCGCAGCATATCGAGATGATCGCTCCACCATTGAGCCATCGCTACTCGTTCTTCCCAATGCTGGCCACGCGCATAGGTGCCACGGACCGCATCGCTGTGCCCGTGGGCAAGGGCGCGCTCAATGGCGTCTATATGCCACTTGCCGCTTTCGTTGAGCAGGGTCGAGGCCGTTGCCCTTAATCCGTGTGCCGTCACCTCATCGGCGCCCCATCCCATACGCCGGAAGGATTGGTTGAGGGTGTTCTCGCTGATCGGCTTAAGGTGCGATCGCTGCCCCACAAACATCAAATCAAACGCCCCCGTCTCCTCACGCAAAATTTGCAGGAGCAAAAGTGATTGCCTTGATAACGGCACACTATGCCGACGACGCAACTTGGTTCGCTCCGCCGGTACGTGCCAAATGGCATTCTCCCAATCAACCTCAGACCATCGACCGAACCGCAATTCGCCGGGGCGCGTGAACACGTGCGGGCTGAGTTGCATCGCGATTTTTACCACAACGCTGCCGCCATAGTCTTCGATGTCGCGCAAAAAAGCGCCCAGCTTCACTGGATCAAGGATCGCCGCACGATGCTTTACGATAGGCGTAGCTAAAGCCCCGTTGAGCAGGGCTGCCGGGTCAGCATCGCAAAGGGCGTGAGCTACACCATGCCGGAATATCCGGCTGGCCAGCGCCCGAGTCCTCCGGGCGGTTTCCCGATGCCCCTTCTTTTCGAGCTGCTTCAATACGGAAAGCAGCTCGGCGGGCTTGATGTCAGCAATCGGGCGCGCACCTATGCTCGAAGTAAGGTGGGATAGATACCACCTAGCTTTTTCGATGGTCGCCTCTGCCTTCCCGTCTGCTTCGAGCTTCACCGCGATGAAATCTTCTGCAACGGACTGGAAGGTGTTGCCAGCACTGACCTTCGCGGCGATCTTCGCCATCTTCCTTTCATGGGCTGGATCAACCCCACTAGCTAACTTCGCTTTGGCGTCATCTCGGGCCTTCCGAGCAGCGGAGAGGTTGACTTGAGGGTATTTCCCCAACGCCAGTAGCTTTTCGCTGCCTCCGATCCGAAACTTAAGACGCCAGAGTTTTCCACCTGCTGGCGTCACGAGCAGGAACAGGCCCCCACTATCCGTTAGCTTATAGGGCTTCTCGCCCGGTTTGGCGTTGCGCAGAGCAACATCGGTGAGCGCCATGAGAACATCCAGTTTCCGAATCAGGGGGTATGTCGGATGGTGTTTACTTCGATACCCCCAGACATACCCCAACTTGGGGGTAGAAGTCCGTGAATACGCACGAACGCTCACGGACGATTGGGAATAAATACCGGAGAATTCAGCGGTTCACAAGGACATTGGCGAACGTCAGTGAACGCGAAAATGGTGCCGCTTACGTGACTCGAACACGTGACCCCATCATTACGAATGATGTGCTCTACCAACTGAGCTAAAGCGGCATGCCTTGCAGGCAGGCGCGGCGTTTACATGCGGACGGCGCTCCGTGCAATCGCATTTCGCGCATTTTTTTCACCAATCCGGAAACCGCTGATTTGCCGGATAAATGGTGGGCGGTGAGGGGCTCGAACCCCCGACCCTCTCGGTGTAAACGAGATGCTCTACCAACTGAGCTAACCGCCCGCGCCTTGCGCTGGAGGCGCTATTGGCGCTTCGCGGGCTCGACGTCAATGGTGCAACGTGGCCTGGCTGGCACCGAGGCGCTTCCCGCGCATTTCTTCCATGCACTCCCGCCTGCTTCCGAGGCCCGATGACCTTTCAGCAATATCTGTCTATCGCCCTGCTTTGCAGCATGATGGCCCTCTTCATCTGGGGCCGCTTCCGCTACGACGTTACTGCAGTCATCGCCCTGTTGGCCGGCTTGGCACTGGGGCTCGTCAGCCCCGAGAAGGCGTTCGCCGGTTTTGCCGACGATATCGTCATCATCGTCGGCTCGGCGCTCGTGCTTTCGGCTGCGGTGCAGCGGTCGGGGCTGATCGAGAAAGCCGTGGCATGGGCGGGCCGGTGGCTGGGGCGCACGGGATCGCAACTGCTGGTGCTCACGGCGTCAGTGGGCCTCGCCTCGGGGCTCATCAAGAATATCGGCGCGCTGGCGATGCTGATGCCTGCCGCCGGGCAACTCGGCCGCAAAAGCGGAACCAACCCCTCGCGTTTTCTCATGCCGATGTCGTTCGCCGCCCTGCTGGGCGGGCTGACAACGCTGGTTGGGACCTCGCCCAACATCATCGTCAGCCGGGTACGCGAGCAGATGACAGGCGAGCCGTTCGCGATGTTCGACTACCTGCCGACCGGGCTCGGCCTGCTGGCCATCGGGCTGGTCTTCCTGCGCCTGTGCTACCGCCTGCTCCCGGCCGACCGGCGCGCGGTGGCGACGATGGGCGAGGCGCTCGACATCGCCGACTACACGATCGAAGCCCGGGTCCGCGAGGATGCCTCGGTGGTGGGGAACACCGTTGCGGCTTTCCTGAGAGAGCATGACGGCGAGGTCGATGTGACGGCGGTGCTGCGTCATGGCCTCTCCGGTGAGGTTCGGCCGGACCTCGTGCTGGTGGAGGACGACGTGCTGATCCTTGCAGGCGAGCCCGATGCGCTGGAGCGCGCGGTCGCGGCGGGTGGCCTGGATCCCAGCGGCCGTGACGCGGACGACGACGGGGCCGAGAGCGAGCATACGGCGCGCGCCCGCGACGACGTGGGCGTGATCGAGGGTGTCGTCACCGCGCGCTCCGCGCTGGCGGGAAGTTCGGCAAGCCGGTTGATGCTGCGCGAGCGCATGGGGCTGCGCCTCGTCGCCATCTCGCGAGAGGGGGAGAGCCTGCGCGCCAAGCCGGCCAGCATTCTGATGCAGCCCGGCGACGTGATCGTGCTGCAAGGAGCGCTTTCCGCCATGCCGGGAAGGCTGCGGCAGCTTGGCGTGCTGCCGCTGGCGCAGCGTCAGATCGCGCTGGGAGCGACGCGCAAGGGCTGGCTGGCGGTCGGAATTCTTGCCGCTGCGATGCTGGCGACGGCGACCGGGCTGGTGCCGGTGGCCGCGGCCTTTTTCGCCGGAGCGGGCCTCGTGGTCATCACCGGAGCCCTGTCTGTCGACGACGCCTACGAGGCCGTGGAATGGCCGATCCTCATCATGCTGGGGGCGCTGATCCCGGTGAGCGGGACGCTTCAATCGACCGGGGCTTCCGATGTCATGGCGACGGGGCTGGCGGCACTCGCGCGCGACATGCCGCCATGGGGTGCGGTGGCGCTGGTGCTGGCGGCGTCGATGGCGGTGACGCCGTTCCTCAACAATGCCGCGACGGTGCTGGTCATGGCGCCGATCTCGGCCGTGTTCGCCGGCGATCTCGGCTATCGGCCCGATGCGTTTCTGATGGCGACCGCGATCGGCGCGGGATGCGATTTCCTGACGCCGATCGGGCACCAGTGCAATACGCTGGTCATGGGGCCGGGGGGCTATCGTTTCGGCGACTACGCGCGGCTTGGGGCACCGCTCTCGCTGCTGGTGCTGGTGCTGGGCACGCCGCTGATCATTCACTTCTGGCCGCTGCGGTAGTCCGCAGCGGCAAGGCCCATCGACTTTACCAGTCGAACCAGCGGCGGTTGCGCCAGCCTGTACGGCGCACTTCGGGCACGCCGTCGTGGTGGACGTCGGTGACAACGGTGCGCGGTTCATGCGCCGTCTGTCCCTGCGCCAGCACATCGGCGCGGGCTTCGGCACGGGCGGCACGCAATTCGGCGTCGCGTACGCGCGCATCCGCGTCGCGCGCGGCGATCTCGCCCCGGCGCTCGCGGGCGATGGCGTAGTAGTGGCTCCACATCTGGCTATGCGCGAAGGCCAGCGCGAGGCCGCCGATGATCGCAAGGTTCTTGAGCGCCATGACCCGCTGCATCGGGTCGCCGAACTGCGCGTGGAAGAACAGGATCGTCAGCGCGGTGAACCCGGCCAGCAGCACCGCCACCAGCCGCACCATGAACCCGGCGGCAAGGCACAGCCCCGCCAGCAGTTCGAACAGCCCGGTGGGAATGGCAAGGCCCGAGGGCAGACCGGCGGCGACGATCATCGTCTCGGTCGCGGATATGTCGGCGAGCTTGCCCGCCCCGGAAAATATGAAGATGAGGGCGATCAAAATCCGCCCGATTATCGCGGCAATCTTCGACACGGCTTTTCTCCCGGCCTGTTTTATGCCGGGAGAAGCGGGTTCGGCCCAGTATTGTTCCCTGTCAGATTCTCTGCGGCACCGCCCCACGCCCCCACCCGGCCTCCCATCAAGTATACTTCCGTGGGAGGCCGGGTGGGCCAAGTACTTGCAACTGGGGCCGGTGCCGCCAAATTCGCTTCAGCGAATTTGCAGACAGGCTCTCAGAGCCGGGGCAGCGTCACTCCGCGCTGGCCCATGTACTTGCCCGCGCGGTCGGCATAGCTCGTCTCACACGGTTCGTTGCCCTTGAGGAACAGGAACTGGCAGGCGCCCTCGTTGGCGTAGATCTTCGCGGGCAGGGGGGTGGTGTTCGAGAATTCGAGCGTCACGTGGCCTTCCCAGCCCGGTTCCAGCGGCGTGACGTTCACGATGATGCCGCAGCGCGCATAGGTGCTCTTGCCCAGGCATATGACCAGAACGTCGCGCGGGACGCGGAAGTATTCGACCGTGCGGGCCAGCGCGAAGGAGTTGGGCGGGATCACGCAGACGTCGGTGGTACGGTCCACGAAGGAGTTCGCCGCAAAGTCCTTGGGATCGACCACTGCCGAATCGACGTTGGTGAAGATCTTGAACTCCGGCGCGACGCGGGCGTCGTAGCCATAGGAAGACAGGCCGTAGGAAATGCACCCGTCGCGGCGCTGCGCCTCCACGAACGGCTCGATCATGCCGTGTTCCTGGGCCTGCTGGCGGATCCACTTGTCGCTGAGGATAGACATGGCGCGGGTGTTACCCAAGCGGTGCGGGCGGGCAAGAGCCTCGTGCGGGGTTGTCCACGTGGAAAGGCGGGGATAGGCTGAGCCCCGTGACGATGCTTCCCCGCCGCTTCGCCCTGACGCTGGTTTCGCTGGCTGCTCCATTGCTCGCTCTGACCGCGTGCAATCCCGAATCGGATGCAGGCGCCGAGCCGCCGCCTGCCGCGAAGATCGACCCGAGCCCGCAGGCCAAGGCCAAGGCGGCCGAACTGGCGAAACGGGAGGACGCGCAACTCGCCTGGCTGAAGACAACACTCGACAAGCCCGCGCATTCGCAGGTCTATTCTGCCGCGATCGGACAGGCGCGCGGCCGCGCCGAACATTGCCAAGACCAGCACTGCATCAACCGCGCCCTGAAGCGCCGCGAAAGCCGTCTCAACTTTGCCGAGGGCAAGCACGCGCGTATCC
Source organism: Novosphingobium sp. 11B (assembly GCF_054589055.1). Classification (NCBI taxonomy): domain Bacteria; kingdom Pseudomonadati; phylum Pseudomonadota; class Alphaproteobacteria; order Sphingomonadales; family Sphingomonadaceae; genus Novosphingobium; species Novosphingobium sp. 11B. The sequence goes on from NZ_BAAILP010000175.1 coordinate 6,907, forward strand.
CTTTCCTGCCGTTCCCGTCGGGGCAATTCGCGCGGGGAGAAGCGGGCTATTCCGGCCCCGTGCGGATCGTCCCGCTAATCGACGGCAAGGCGATGCTGGTCATCTCGCTGTCCTTCAAGGGTCGCCCGTCCTGCACGCTGGACGGGGTCATGAGCCGCGACGACGACAAGCAGACCTGGACCGTCGCCTCACTGGAAGAAGGACTGCCGATGCTGGTCTTCACCCCCAGCGGCAAGGACGCCTTCCAGCTGTCCTATGCCGAAGCCGGGCACCAGCCGCACACGGATGATTATTGCACGGCGGGCACGAGTATCGACGGACGCTATACTCTGGCGAAATGAAAAGGCTTTAGTCTCCATTTAACACACGGCTGCTAAGCCCCGCCGTATGACCGCACGCATCCTCGTCGTTTTCGGCACGCGCCCGGAAGCCATCAAGCTGTTCCCCGTCGTCCACGCGCTCAAGGCCGATCCCCGGTTCGAGTGCGTGGTCTGCGTCTCCGCGCAACACCGCCAGATGCTCGATCAGGTGCTGGAGATCGCCGGGATCGTGCCTGATCACGACCTCGACGTGATGCAGCCCGACCAGACGCTCGACGCGCTGACGGCGAACCTGCTCACCGGGCTGGGCAAGGTGATGGACGAAGTGAAGCCAACCCGCGTGATCGTGCAGGGCGACACCGCCACCGCCATGTCGGGCGCTCTCGCGGCCTATTACCGCAAGCTGCCGGTCGATCACGTCGAGGCAGGGCTGCGCAGCTACAACATCTACCATCCGTGGCCCGAGGAGGTGAATCGCAAGATCATCGGCGCCATGGCGAGCCTGCACTTCGCGCCCACCACCACCAGCGAGGCTGCCCTGCTGCGCGAGAATGTGCCGGCCGACCGCGTCCACGTCACCGGCAATACCGTGATCGACGCGCTGCATTGGGTCACCGCCGAGATTGAGCGTAATCCCGCTCTCGCGTCAGGCCTCGCCGACCTCGAAACCCGCTTCGCAGGAAAGCGCATCATCGGTGTCACCAGCCACCGCCGCGAGAACTTCGGGGAGGGCATGGAGCAGATCGCGCAGGCCATCCGCGAAATCGCATCGCGCCCCGACACGGCGGTGATCTTCCCCGTCCACCTGAACCCCAACGTGCGCAAGGTGATGAACGAGCGTCTTTCCGGCCTCGACAACGTCGCGCTGATCGAGCCGCTCGACTACCCGCACTTCGCCCGGCTGCTGGCGATCAGCGAGATCATGCTCACCGATTCGGGCGGCGTGCAGGAGGAAGCCCCGGCCCTCGGCAAGCCGGTACTGGTGATGCGTGAGACCACCGAGCGGCCCGAAGGCGTCGAGGCGGGCACCGCGAAACTCGTCGGCACCGATGCGCGCCGGATCGTTACCGAATTATCAACCCTGCTCGACGATAAGACCGCCTACGAGGCCATGGCGCGCGCCCACAATCCATTCGGAGACGGGCAGACCTCGCGCCGCATCCTGGAGCTGCTTGCGAATGAAATCTGATAACAAACCCTCGGTCTGCGTCGTCGGCCTCGGCTACATCGGACTTCCCACCGCCGCCGTGATCGCCCGTTCGGGCAGCAAGGTGCTGGGCCTCGACGTGTCGCAGAAGGTGGTCGACACCATCAATCGCGGCGAGATCCATATCGAGGAAGTCGACCTCGACGGTCTCGTGCAGGGCGTCGTTTCGCGCGGGCTGCTGTCGGCCTCGCTGGAGGTGGAGCCCGCCGACGTCTTCGTGATCGCGGTGCCCACGCCGTTCGAGAAGGACGAGAAGGGCGACCACGCCCCTGACATCTCGTATGTCCTTGCAGCGGGCCGCAAGATCGCGCCGGTGCTCAAGGCGGGCGACGTGGTGATCCTCGAATCGACCTCGCCGGTCGGCACCACCGAGAAAATGCGCGACATGATCGCGCAGATGCGCCCGGACCTGAAAATTCCCGGTCTGACGCGCGAAACCCCGGACATCTCGATCGCCTACTGCCCCGAGCGCGTCCTGCCTGGCCGCATACTCGAGGAACTGACCAACAACGACCGGTCGATCGGCGGCATCACCCCGCGCTGCGCGCGCAAGGCGCTGGCGTTCTACAAGCGCTTCGTGCGCGGCGAATGCGTCACCACCGACGCGCGCGCGGCCGAGATGACCAAGCTGGTCGAGAACGCCTACCGCGACGTCAACATCGCCTTCGCCAACGAACTGTCGATCGTCTCGGACCGCATGGGGCTGGACGTGTGGGAGGTGATCCGCCTCGCCAACCGTCACCCGCGCGTCAACATCCTCTCGCCCGGCCCGGGCGTCGGCGGCCACTGCATCGCGGTGGACCCCTGGTTCATCGTCCACGGCGCGCCCGAGGAAACCCCGCTGATCCGCACCGCCCGCGGCGTCAACGACGGCAAGATGCACCACGTCATCGCCAAGGCCGAAGCCCTGATCGAAGCTCATCCGGACGCACGCATCGCCTGCCTCGGCCTCGCCTTCAAGGCCAACATCGACGACTTCCGCGAGAGTCCGGCCCGCTTCGTCGCCAGCCGCATCGCGCGCAAGTTCGGGGAGCGCGTCTCGATCGTCGAGCCCTATGCCGCCGAACTGCCGATCGAGTTCACCGACACCGGCGTCACCCAGATCGACATCGACGAAGCGCTGGAGACTTGCGAGATCCTGATCGTGCTGGTGGACCACGACGTCTTCCGCGTCGTGCCGCTGGCCGAACGCGCGACCAAGCTGGTCTACGATACGCGCGGCATCTGGGCCGACCAGCCCCGCGTCGTGCGCGAGGAAGCGGCGAAGCTGGCTCTGGCGAGCTGAGGCGGCCCAACCTGCGTCACCCGCGGACGAAACGAAGAAGCCCGGAGTAGCACTACGCTGCCCCGGGGTTCTTCGTTTCGCTGATGGATAAGGCCGATTCGGCGCCACCCGGCAAAATTTGCCTAGTTGTTCCAGAATCTTGCGACCAAACACTTCATCGCATTTCGTCGCTTGTGGACAGTGCGACGAACCGTGCGAGAGGGACGGTGACCGCCTGCCCCCTTCGCTATCGCAACAAGAGTTGCGCGTTATAACTCCTGTCCATGAAATTCGTTCCCGCACTCGCTCTGGCCGCTGTCGCTCTGTTCACCCAGCCGGCCATGGCCCGTCCGCTCCAGTGCGCACCTTATGCGCGGGAACATTCAGCCATCGATCTGCACGGCAACGCTGCAACGTGGTGGGGTCAGGCCGAAGGCACGTACGCGCGCGGCAAGACCCCGATGACCGGCTCGGTGCTGGTGTTCAAGGCGACCGGCGCGATGCCGGTGGGCCACGTGGCCGTCGTCAGCAAGATCGTCGATGAGCGCCATGTGGTGCTCAACCACGCCAACTGGTCGCGCCCCGGCATGATCGAGAAGTCGGCCATGGCCGAAGACGTCTCGGCCAACGGCGACTGGAGCAGTGTTCGCGTGTGGTACGCCCCGACTCAGTCGCTGGGCCTGCGCACCAGCCCGACCTTCGGCTTCATCTACGCGCCTGGCGCCGCTGCCGCCGATCAGAAGCCCGGCCTGCCCAGCGACACCTTCCAGGCCGCTTTCGCGCAGCTTCCCTCGCAGGGCTGATCTCTATTTATCGCCGCTGTTGCCGTCCCGGACTTGACCCGGGACCGTAGACGCGTGTGCGCCCGATCCTGGGTCAAGCCCGGGACGGTACAG
>NZ_BAAILP010000175.1:10705-27214 GCF_054589055.1 Novosphingobium sp. 11B
CGGACGCCTCCCCTGCCGAACGCAGGGGGTACTCGGTGGCGGCCCGCTTTCGCAGCCTGATTACTTGCAGACCCTGACCTTCTTGCCGCGCTGCACCTGATAGCGGCAGGTCACCTTCTTCGCGGGCTGCTTCTTGGTAACGCCAGTCTTGCGCACGGTGGTGGTCTTCTTCACCATCGGCCTGGCGGCGGTGTGCGTATCATGCTGCGCCGTCTGCGCACCGGCCACGGACGGTGCGAAAGCGCCCAGCGCAAGGGCGGCGAGGATGGTCATGCTGGTCTTGTTCACGGGTAGTCCCTGTTCTCGGATCGGCCGAATGGGCCAAGGGCGTCGCACCCGCCTTGGGACGGTGAAGACACCTGCGCGCCTGAAGTTCAGGTGAACGGGAGCGGAATTTACAAGAACTTACGTAGCATTACAGGCCGTGCAGGTCGGTCATTTGGCCGGGTCTATAAGCGCCAGCCTGCGGACCGACCGCGCGGTCTGCACCACGAACACGCCGATCAGGATCACGCCCACGCCGCCAACGAACCAGTCGAAAACGGTCATCGCCTCCATGTCGCGCTGCTTGTCGCCGAGGATCAGCATCGCGAACGTCAGGGAGATGAGGATCAGGCGCAGTTCGGTCGGCCCGGCGTTGAGGTACGACAGCCGCAACTCGCCCAGCACCCGCACCGCCAAGAAGGCGTGAATGCACAGCAGCAGGTAGCCGACCATGGCGATCAGCGAGACTTCCAGCCGCACATAGGGGCTCACGCCGATGCCGAGCAGGATCAGGAAAGTCGCGATACCGTCGCAGCTGTGATCGAGGAAATAGCCGTAGCGGGGCCGCTCGATATGGCGAAAGCGGGCGAGGCTGCCGTCCATCGAATCGCCGAACCAGTGCAGCAGGTAACCCGGCATGCACAGCCACAGCCAGTCTTCGTCGAGCAGGCTGGTGGCATATCCGGCGAAGATCAGGACCGCACCGACCATGCCCAGCGCGGTCAGCAGGTCGGGCTTCACCCAGGCCGGCATGCGTGCGCAGAGCCAGTTGAGCAGCCGCCGCTCCCCGATGGCAAGGAAGTTGCCCTGAATACGGACGGGGGGCGCAATACGATTTTCCTGCATGGGCCCTTATTGTGACAAGCGGATGGCTTGGCAAGGTAAACCGCCGCCGTGATGGGCCATTCCGTCGCGTCTGACGGGGTTATTCCCCCATCAAATGCACCGCGATCTCCCGGCAATGCGGTCGGCGCCGGTGTTCGGCCAGATAGATGCCCTGCCAGGTGCCCAGCGCCATGCGTCCGTCGATCACCGGGATCTGCAGGTTCACGCCCGTCAGCGTCGCCTTGAGATGCGCAGGCATGTCGTCCGGTCCCTCGTCGTCATGGGCATAGTGCGCACCCTCGGGCGCCAGCCGGTCGAGCCAGGCGGCGATGTCCACCCGCACCTCGCGCGCGGCGTTCTCCTGGATCAGCAGCGAGGCCGAGGTGTGGCGGCACAGCAGCGTCAACAGACCCTCCTCGATGCCGGTCTGCGCCAGCCACTCGGCCATCGCCCGTGTGATTTCGGTGAACCCGCGGCCCGGCGTATCGATGGAAAGGATGGTCGATGCTTGTCGCATTGCGCCACGGTGCCCGCTTGCGACGCCGCTTTCAACCACGGCGCGAAAGGAAGAGGACATCCATGGACACGCAGTTCTGCAAGGTGGCGACGGACGGCCGCGTCATGACCATCACCATCGACCGCCCCGAGATGCGCAACGCCCTTCACGCCGAGGCGCATTTCGAACTGTCCGGGGTGTTCGACCGCTTCGAAGCCGACCCGGCCCTCTGGGTCGCGATCCTGACGGCCTCGGGCGACAAGGCGTTCTCGGCGGGCGCGGACTTGCGCACGCCGTCGAACAAGGACGATCCGCGTGCCTTCAGGGGCATGCCGGTGCCCGAGACCGGCTTTGCGGGCCTGACCTGGCGCTTCGCCCGGCGCAAGCCGGTGATCGCGGCGGTCAACGGCCTGGCGCTGGGCGGCGGGTTCGAGGCGGCGCTGGCCTGCGACGTGATCGTCGCGGCCGAGAGTGCCGCCTTCGGTCTCACCGAACCCCGGGTGGGGCTGGCGGCGCTGGGCGGCGGCATCCAGCGCATCGTGCAGGAACTCGGCCCCAAGCGCGCCCACGCGCTGCTGCTGACGGCGAAGCGCATCACCGCTGCGCAGGCGCACGACTGGGGGTTGGTGGCCGAAGTCGTGCCCGCAGAACAGCTGCTCGAGTGCGCCCGGCGCTGGGCGGAGGAGATCGCCGCCTGCTCGCCCGCGGCGATCGTCGCGACCAGGGCGGTGATCGGGTCCTATTATGCACTCGGCATGGAAGGTTCCAACCGCGAGATGTTCGCATTGCCCGAAGTCCGCGCCATGCTGACGGGGCCGGACGCGCGCGAAGGCGGCAAGGCCTTGTTCGAAAAGCGAACTCCAGCCTGGGCCGAGCCACAGTAATACCCAAGTCGCACGGCAGTAGGAATTAACTTCGATTAAAGGTGCCTGTGGCAAAGATCATCGAAAGAGTGCCCCGCCCGAGGGAATGACATGCGGCACGGATCGAGGATCATCACTGCAGCACTTCCCGTCCTGTTCCTTGCAGGGCACGCCGGCTCGCTCCTGCTTGCCGGCAGCGCGGGCACGCAAGCCTCGTTCGCATGGCTGATCGCCGCTCCGGTCCTCGCGGGTCTGGCCTGCCTGTATCGCGGCTGGAAGGACGGTTTCGAGGGCTGGCTTCCCGCAGGCGCGGCGATGCTGTGCTGGGCAGGCGGCATGACATCGACGATGTTCGCCACGCTGTTCCTCGACATCGTGCGCGAAGACCGGCTGAGCATGCTGCTATACGTGCTCTACGGCGTGCCGCTGATCTTCGCGCTGGCCAGCCCTGCGGACGAGAAGTGGCAGGTCCGCCTGGTCGATGCCGCGCTGGCGACGGCGCTGGGTTATCTCTACTACATCCACGTCGGCAAGCTGATCTCGCAGTCCCGCACCCCGTTCGAGACGGTCGATGCGCTGCAGCTGATGTTCGACATCGAGAACCTGTTCATCGCAGCCTTCGCGACGATCCGCTTCCTCGTGCGCACCCGGCAGCGGGCGCCGTTCTTCCGCGCGATGACGGTCTACGCGGTGGTCTACATGCTCTGCGCGGGCTACATCAATCACTACCAGTCCGCGACGGCGTACGGCGGCTGGTCCGACCTTCTCGTCGACCTGCCGTTCATGGTGCTTGCCTGGCATGCCGTCGGCGAGCCCTACCGGCAGGGACTGGGGGCAGCCGGAGGCGCACGCGCGCCCAGGATCGTGCGCGCCGGAGGGCCGCTGCTGATCCCCGCGACACTGCTGACCGTATCGGTGCTGCTGGTATCCTACGACCCGATCATCGCGATCAGCGGCTGCGTCGCGGCTTCGCTCGGCTATGGTCTGCGCACGATGCTGGTGCAACTGCGCAACTTCGAGGAGCAGGACGAACTCGCTCGCCTCTCGCACGTCGATGCGCTGACCGGCATCGCGAACCGCCGCCGCTTCGACGAGGTGCTGGCCCGCGAATGGGCACGGCGCCGGGAAAGCCCCGAGCCGCTGGCCCTGCTGATGGTGGACATCGACCATTTCAAGCAGCTCAACGACCAGTTCGGCCACGCTGTGGGCGACCAGCACTTGCGCACCGTGGCGGCCGTCCTGTCCGGCTGCGCGCGGCGCGACAGCGACCTCGTCGCGCGCTACGGCGGCGAGGAATTCGCCGCGATCCTCACCGGCATCGACCCACAGGACGCCGGCATGATCGCCGAACGCATGCGGGCATCGGTGGAAGCGCTCGGCCTGCCATCCGGGACGGGCGAGGGCGTCGTCACGATCAGCATCGGCGTCGCCTGCACCCAGGCGCTCGACACCGAGGTCGCCGTATTCGTCTCGGCTGCCGATACGGCGCTCTATGATGCCAAGCACAGCGGCCGCAACCGCGTGGCCCGCCGCAGCGCCGTGCGCCTGCGCGCCGTCGATACGCCCCCGGTCTCCACCACCGGCGGCCGAGCGGCCTGAAGCGCCTTCGCGTCGACGCTCGATAACTTATCCCTGGGGCCAGGCCGGAAACATTGACCCCAAACGCCGATTGCGCCCATCTCCGGCGCGAACGCGGTGTCGATGGAGGACGTGGAATTGGATCGGTGGCAAGCCATGAGGATTTTCGTCCGGGTGGCAGAGACCGCAAGCTTCGCCGAGGCGGCAAGGCAAATGCACCTGAGCCCGCCGGCCGTCACGCGCGCGATATCCTGTCTGGAAGACGAGATCGGCGTGCGGCTGCTGGCAAGGACCACCCGGTCGGTGAAGATGACCGAGGCCGGACAGCGCTATTTCGACGACTGCAGGCGCATCCTGGTCGATATCGCGGAGGCAGAGGCTTCGGCGGCGGGATCGCACGGCAACCCCGCCGGCACGCTCGTCGTCACTGCGCCGGTCATGTTCGGGCAGATGCACGTGCTTCCCGTCCTGCTGGAATATCTCGATCTCTACCCGCGCGTGACTGGCAGAAGCCTGTTCCTCGACCGCAGCGTGAACATCATCGAGGAAGGAATCGATGTGGCGGTCAGGATCGGCAATCTGCCGCCGTCGGGCCTGACCGCCACGCGCGTGGGCTGGGTGCGCCGCGTAATCTGCGGCGCGCCGTCCTATTTTGCCGAGCACGGCGTGCCCCGATCCGCCGCCGATCTTGCCGAGCACCGCGTCATCATGCCGACCGGCGCCTGGGTTTCGCCCGAGTGGCATTTCGGCCCGGATTCGCGCACCAGCGTCACCGTTCACCCGCGCCTGCTGTGCAACACCAACCAGGCCGCCATAGCCGCAGCCGAACAGGGCTGGGGCATCACCCGCGTGCTGTCCTACCAGATCGATCCGGCACTGGCGCAGGGCCGTCTCCAGTCCGTGCTCGACGATCATGCGGAAAGCCCGATGCCGATACACGTGGTCCATGGCGAGGGCCGACGCGCGACCGCCAAAGTACGCGCGTTCGTCGATCTCGCCGTTGAAACGCTGCGAAACAATCCCCTTCTTCAATAGCGGCCATCGCGCGATAATTCCATTTATCGGAACAATGACTTTCAAAATTGCCGAATTATCGCTTCGATCAGTAAGAATTATATCTCCCTCCAGAAGCTGACGCAGATCGCTCAGCGGTTTCGACGAGGGTGGAAAAAATGACCAAGCAACTGATCCTGTCCCTGATGCTGGCGGGCGCGGCCATCGCCGCTCCTAGCGGTGCAATGGCGGCCACTACGCAGCAGATCACCGCGTCCAGCACGGCGCCGGCGACCGTTCACTACCGCACCGCGACCATCGAGGGCGTGAAGATGGCCTACCGCGAAGCCGGCCCGGCCGATGGCCCGGTGGTGCTGTTGCTGCACGGCTTTCCCACGTCCTCGCACATGTTCCGCAACCTGATCCCGTCGCTGGCGGATCGCTATCACGTGATCGCCCCTGACTATCCCGGCTTCGGCGAGAGCGATGCGCCCGATCACAAGCAGTTCGCTTACAGCTTCGCGCACTATGCCGACATGGTCGATGCGCTGATGGGCCAGATCGGTGCCCAGCGCTATGCGATGTACGTCATGGATTACGGCGCGCCCGTGGGCTACCGGCTGGCGCTCAAGCACCCCGAGCGGGTGAGCGGGCTGATCGTCCAGAACGGCAACGCCTATGACGAAGGGCTCGGCGCGTTCTGGGACCCGATCAAGACCTACTGGAAGAGCGGATCGGCCAAGGACCGGGCAGCGCAGGCCTGGCTGGTGACGCCGAAGGCGACCAAGTTCCAGTACACCGACGGCGTCCGTGACGTATCGCGGATCAGCCCGGACAACTGGGTCCACGACCAGGCGCTGCTCGACCGGCCGGGCAACAGCGAGATCCAGCTCGACCTGTTCTACGACTATCGCACCAATGTGCCGCTCTACCCGCAGTTCCAGCAGTTCTTCCGCGAGCGCAAGCCGCCGACGATCATCCTGTGGGGCAAGAACGACACGATCTTCCCCGAGCCCGGCGCGCACCCGTATCTGCGGGATCTGCCCGAGGCCGAACTCCACATCCTCGATACCGGGCATTTCGCGCTCGAGGACAAGCTGGACGAGATGGCGCCGCTGATCCGGGATTTCCTCGATCGCAAGGTCGCGCCGCGCTGAACGAGGGCGGGGGCAGTCGCGAACTGCCCCCGCCTCAAATCGGAAGATACGCCATGTCTTACGGATTTCTCGATATCGCCATGACCCCCAGCGTCCGCGCGGCGCAGGCGGAGATGGGCGCGGACAGGCAGTGGGCCCATTTCGAGGGGAACCGCGAATTCGACCGGTTCACCGCGAACGAGGCCGCCTTCATCGCCGCGCGCGACAGCTTCTACATGGGGTCCGTCTCGGAAGACGGCTGGCCTTATGTCCAGCACCGCGGCGGCCCCGCCGGGTTCCTCAAGATGGTCGACGAGCGCACGCTGGCCTTCGCCGACTATCGCGGCAACCGCCAGTACATCAGCACCGGCAATCTGGCCGCGAACGACCGGGCCTCGCTGTTCTTGATGGACTATCCGCGCCGCATGCGGCTCAAGATCTATGCCCATGTCGACAAGCTGTCGCTTGACGAGGACCCGGCACTGACCGAACGCGTCATGGACAAGGGCTACAAGGCGCGGCCCGAGCGCATCTTCCGGTTCCGGCTGAAGGCGTTCGACTGGAATTGCCCCCAGCACATCACCCCCCGCTTCACCGAGCGGGAGATCGAACAGGCGGTGCGCCCGCTGCACGAGCGGATGGCCGAACTGGAAGCAGAGAACGCAGCCCTGCGCCTCCGGCTCGAAAAACGAGGAGAAGCATGATGGAAAGTCCGCGCCCGCCTTTGCCGCCCTTCACGCTGGAGACGGCGGCCGAGAAGGTCCGCCTTGCCGAGGATGGCTGGAACAGCCGTGATCCCGAAAAGGTCGCGCTGGCTTATACGCCGGACAGCCAGTGGCGCAATCGCGGCGAATTCCTGAACGGCCGCCCCGCCATCATCGCGTTCCTGACGCGCAAGTGGCAGCGGGAGCTGGATTACCGGCTGATCAAGGAGCTGTGGGCCTTTCGTGACAACCGCATCGCCGTGCGCTTCGCATACGAATGGCATGACGACAGCGGCAACTGGTTCCGCTCGTATGGCAACGAGAACTGGGAATTCAACGAAACCGGGCTGATGCAAAGGCGCCTTGCCTGCATCAACGACACGCCGATCGCAGTGGAAGACCGGCGCTTTCACTGGCCCCTGGGCCGGCGTCCCGACGCACATACGGGTCTTGGCGATCTCGGATTTTAGAGGGTGACGGCATCGGGGCCAGTCACCGGATCGTCGGTCCGGATGACGGGACGTCGGTGGCAGGCGGCGGTGTTGGGCTGCAATCCCTTGCCATCATCCGCCCGCGAGCCCGCCGGCGAAGCCCGCGGCTCATCTCGAGGATGCTACGTCCAGAACCGCTTGGCGCCGATCAGGCTGTCATGATGGGCGGCGGCCTGCTCCAGCAGGGCTGCCTTTGCCTTCGGGTCGCCCGCGCGTCCATCCGCATCCCCGCCGGTGATGCCGAGCCGCCGCAGCGTTTCTGACGCCGCGGACAGGTCGTTGAGGTCGCCGAGGCTGTCTTGCAGGTCTTCGAGGGCCGACAGGAAGCGCTTGAACCGCCGGCGATCGCGTTTGCGGTCGTACAATGCAGCGAAGAACTCCGTGGCGTAGCGCAGCTTCTTGGCCGATTTGCGCAGTTCGTGGCGGCTCTCGTCGTCCAGCGCCTCAAGTCCGTGGCCCTGCCGCTTTACCTTCTTGCGCAGTTTGCGCAGGGTCCTCGCCGCGAAGCCGGGCACCGGTGTCGCCGCGGCCTCGGCGTTGGTGTCGTCGCGCAGCCACTCGCCCATGCTCAGCCATTCTACGAGATCGATCATGAGCCCTCGCGCCCGCGCCGATTGCAGGGCGATGCCCACCGCGTCGTAGGCCGCGGCCCGGGCTTCCAGCAATTGCGTCCTGATCGCACTCTGCCCGGTCCGCTTGAGCAGCACGTCGATGTCGCGTGCCTTCCCGAGTTCGGCCGCCAGCCAGCGCAGTTCCGTGTTCAGCCTCGGCACGGTACGATCGACGAACACGCTCTTGTGGATGGTGAGCGCGGACCGCAGCCGCCGGATCGCCACGCGGGCCTGATGGAGCGCTGAGGCATCCCGGTGATCCAGCACGAGCGGGAGGTTGAGGCGATAGTGGCGCAGGCAGGCGAAACCGATGGCCTGAAGCGCACTGGCCACCGTCATGCTTTCGTCCAGCGCCACGCGGTGCGCCTTGGTGGCGGTCGGTGCGGGGCCGAGAAGCCGGTAACCGCGTTCCGCCTTGCTCATCACGCCAAGCTGGACCGGAGCCACCGCGTCGATTTTCCGGGCAAGCGCGAAGATCGCGGCCGGATCGCCGCTCTTGTGCTCCAGCTCGACCTCTGCGAACGACGTCTTGCGATCTCCGGCGATCACGCGGCCGTCGTCGAGCGAAATCTCGATGCCGCCGTCCATCCACTGGCGGCGTTCGTTCTCGACGGCGAAAACAGGCGCGATCGCTTCGGTGCCGGTGCCGATCAGGGCGCGGACCGGGCTGGTATGATCGAGCACGGGCTGGTCGTCCGCGACTTCGAATTCCCATTCCGGCCGAACGAACAGGCCCGCGGTGGCGCCGGAAGCCTTGACCGTCTGGACCCGGCGGTCGCCTTCCCGGCGGATGCGCAGCGACAGCGCGCCGCGCAGCAGGCTCTGGTCGGGCGTGTCGAAGTAGATGGCGCGCTGTGACACGGCGCCCGGCGCAGCAACCAGCAGCTCCGACGCGCCGAGGGCATCCATGCCCGCCGCATCCAGCTCCAGCTTCAGTTCCATTTCCATGCCTCTGGACGGCTTGGGGGTCATCGGTTCGCCTCTTGTCCTGCCTTATCGGTGACCAACGGGCGAGCCGGCAAATCGTGACAGCGCGTACACCGATCGATCGCTTTTCCGGCTCATGCCGGCACGATCTCTATATTGGGATGGTCTGCGAAGACCTGCATCACGACGTCGAAGTAAGTGGTGCCCAAGCCGCTTTCCAGCGCGGCCAGCTGATCGACGATGGGAGAGCCGTTGAACATCGTTCTCGTCTTCAGCCGTTCGCGCAGGAAGGCGCAGGTCGCCTCGCGGCCCAGCGCGGCGCGCGTCGCGGCGATGTCCTTCCAGACGAAGCGGACAGGCTCGCGCCCTGCGATGGCGCCGTAGCCGCCGTAGAGCACGTCGTTCAGGGCATCGAGGCTTTCGGCCAGCGCCCACGATTCTCCGTCCATGAGCAGCCGGTTCATCTGCGCATAGAACGAGGCGATGTCGGTCATGGTGCTGCCGTCGATCTCGAACTGCCTGGGCGCCATCGTGCCGCCGTCATCCCGGTTTCGCGGCGGCTCCGGCGTCAATTCGCTCTCCTTTGCGAGAGGAAGAAGCGCATCATTTCCCGCGATGCGTTCGGCCCCAGCGGATCGGTGTAGGATGCGGAGGCGCTGCCGCCCGACCATTCATGGCCGCTTCCGTGAATGGTCCAGTCCTCGAGCAGCGTGTTCCCGCTCGACGAGCGATAGACCTTGCGCGTGAAATCCCGGCCCTTGTCGGATTTTCCATAATACGTGCGCGAAATCAGCGGGCCGGGCTGCGAGCGTTCCAGGGTGTTGAGGAAACCCGCTGCATTGGACGGATGGACGACGCGGTCCTCGTCGCCGTGGAAGACGATGGTGGGCAGGGGGCGGGTCGCCCTGCCGGTGAATCCGGCCCGCCTGTCCCCGCGCATGGCGGCGAGCGCCGAGGGCAAGGTCCGGATCGTGCCGCGTGCGACCCCGGAATGGACGCCCACCGCGATGAACAGGTCCGGATAGGCCGCCCCGACGATCGCGGCGGCCGAGCCGCCCGCCGAAATGCCCGCGATGAAGACCCGTTCCGAATTGCCCGCGGCAATCGCGAGGACATGGCGGGTCAGGGCCGCGATCAGCGCCGGCTCTCCTTCGCCGCGCGCCTGGTTCCTTGGACGGTGCCAGTTCCAGCACCGCGCCAGGTTCGCCCGCTGCGACTGCTGCGGATAGAGGACGAGGCAACCCAGTTCGTCGGCCAGTTCGTTCATGCCGGTGCCGGTCGCGAAGTCGGATGCGGTCTGCGAACAACCGTGCAGCATGACGACGAGGGGGCGGTTCCGGCGCTTCGGGCCGCGCGGCGTATATAGCCGGAAGTGAATCGCGCCGTGCCGGCAATCGAACTCGTGCGCGCCGAAAGTTCCGGGCGCCGGACGCGGCTGCCGGGCCGCTGCGGGCTTTGCCTGCTTGCGCCGGGGTGCCTTCGGCAACCTGGTTCTGGGCGCCGCCGTCGGCTTGAGCCCGTCCTGCATGGCGATCAGCGCCGACATCGGGCGGCCCTTGCGGACGAGGCGTGCTGCCTTGGAGAGTGTCTTGAACAGGTCGGCCATCACGCCTTGGTGAATCTTCGTTGCTTGCACGCAAGCGCCAGAAGCGACGAACATCGCAGAGCCGGCGCCAACTGTCACCCTCCGGCGAATGGCGCCCGCTCCCCACTCCCCGCGGCCCGCATCATCCGGATGCAGCTTTTTTCCGCCACCCCATCCACAGGTGCAGGCGCGGGGCGATGCGGCCGAGCACCGCCTCCGTAATCGCCGCCAGCCCCAGCGACAGGCCGAACAGCGGCATCGCTGCCGCCAACGCCAGTACCAGCAGGACCAGCGCCCATGAATGATGCAGCGGGGCAAGGCTCTGCGGGGCGCCGAGGCCCCCGCCGGGGCGGCGGCGCCACCACAGGACCGCGCTCGATACGCACAGCAGGACGAGCCCGGCCAGCACCGCGAGGTTGAGCAGCTGATTGGCGAGACCGGCCCAGGCGCCCTCGTGGATCGCCACGCCGTAGCCCACCGCGCGGTCGATCCAGTGGCGGTCGGCGAAGCGCTCCACGCCGACCACGCGGCCGTCGGAGGCGATCTCGGCGCTGTCGCGGCGGGGGCGGTTCTCGGCCTGGCTGCGGACCTGCCACGGGGTGCCGGGCGCTGTCGGCGGGCTGACCTCGACCGGAGCGGCGAAGTGCAGACTTGTGGCCCTCGTGATCACCGCGTTGAGGGCGGCGGGCGGCGGGGCCATGTGCGCCATCGAGCCCATAGTCATTTGGCCGTGATGCTCGGCATGTTCGGACATCATCGCGCGCATCGCGGCGTCTTCGCGGGCGCGGCGGGCGCTTTCGGTGGTGGAGCCGGCGGACCAATCCTGCCGTCCCGACGCTGTGCCGGTCACCACGCGGACCTGCCGGAAATAGTCGCCCCATGCATTCGCCCATGGCAGGCCGGAGACGATCAGGAACAGGGCGCCCAGCGATATCCAAAGGCCCGTCACGGCATGGATATCGCGCCAGAACAGCGCGCGGCCCCGGCGCAGGCGCGGGTAGAGCAGGCCAGCCAGCCTCGCCCCGCCGCGCGGCCACCACAGGAACAGGCCGGTCAGCAGCATCACCAGCGTCCAGCACGCGGCCGTCTCGACCAGCGCGGAGCCCAGGTTCCCGGCCAGCAATTCGCCGTGGAGGCGAAAGACGACCCGCATGAGGCGGTCCTCCTCGGGCACCTGATGAAGCACCGCGCCGGTCTGGGGATCGACCCAGACGCGCACGTCTCCGGCGCCCCTGCCGACGAGGATTTGCACCGCATCACGCGGGCTTTCGGGCAGGACGTACTTGTGCAGCACCGAACCCGGCACCGCCGCGACGGCGCTGGCGGCGATCGCCTCGGGCGCCAGCGCCGGTCCGGAGGCGACATTGCGGTAAGGTGCGTAGATCACGGCTTCGATCTGCGGCTTGAACAAGTAGAGGCCGCCCGTCACCGAAAGCCAGAGCACGAAAGGCAGGCAGAACAGCCCCGCGTAGAAATGCCAGCGCCAGACCGCACGATACCAGCGTTCGGTGCGCGGCCCGGCAGGGATCGTCGCGGTGCTCACAGCGTCCATCCCGCTTCGAGGAGGAAGCTGCGCTGCGGGTAGGGGTGGTAGACCCAGGCCCTGTCGTTGGTGATGTTGTCGATGCCGGCGCTGACCCGAAGCTGCTGCGTCACGTCCCAGCTGACGCGGGCGTCGAGCGCGAACAGCTCGGACGTATAGCCGTAGGTATCGCCGCGCTGGAGGCCGAACAGGTCGGTGTTGGGGCGGCTGGCATAGCGCACGCCGATGGAGACGAGCACCGGCTCTGCCACCCGGTAGCGCAGGTTGCCGTTGAGGCGCCAGCGCGGGATGCGGGGGAATTGCACGCCCTCGGCGGCCGGGGCGGCGTCGTTGCGCACGGTGACGGAATCGATCCAGGCGGCGTTGGCGTCGATGTCGAGTCCGGGGATGAGGACGTCGCGGGCTTCGGCGATCAGTTCGAAGCCGTACTGGCGAGTGACGTCGACGTTCTTGAAGTTCGAGGTGCTCACCCCGTTCTGGTTGAAGCCGTAGAACGCGAAGATCGTGTCCTTCACCCGCTGCCAGAACGCCGAGCCGGTCAGCTTCACATGGCCGAAGTCGTGCGCCACGAGAAGGTTCGCGTCGGTCGAGCGCTCGGGCCTCAGGTTCGGATCGAAGCTGTCTTCGTTGAAGGTGCCGTCGCCGTTCAGGCTGCCCTGGAACAGTTCGCCCACGGTGGGGAAGCGCACCGCCCTGGCGAGGCTGAGCTGCACGCGGGTGTCGGGATCGACGGCCCATTCCAGCGATGCCTTGGGCTGGAAGCCGGTGGCATGGCGGCCGTCGTAACGGTTGGTGACCACCGCGCCCGCCGTGCTCACGCGGGCGAGGCCGCCGTCGAAGGCGCGCCAGTCCTCGTAGCGGGCGCCCAGTGTCAGGGTTACCGGATCGAGCGGGATGCGCAGTTCTCCCCATGCGGCAAGGTTACGCGTCTTGCCGAAGGTACGGGTGGAGATCGCCTTGCCCGTATCGCTGCGCCAGTTTGCCAAGGTGTAGTTGGTGAGGTCGGTCTTGTAGAGATTCGCGCTGCCGCCGCCCGCAAGTTCGACGCTGCCGAGGTGCGCGGTGGCCGAGAGTTCTCCGGTCCACCAGTAGGTCGGCCCCTGCCGGGCAAGGCGGCCCGCGCCGTCGTTGGCGCCGTTGGTCCAACTGGTCGAGGTGAAGCCGTCCGAGCGCAGGATCTGGTAGGTGGAGACGTTCGCCTGCACCTCCACCGCATCGGACAGCGGGGCGGAGAGCTTGAGGCCCGCCAGCAGTTCGTCCCGCACGGTGCGCGACCAGTTGGCGCCGCTGGCGGTGTAGTTCCTGCCACCTGCCGAGACGAGGCCGCCACATACCGCATTACCGCCCGCATCGCGCAAGTAGCAGTCGGGAGCGGTCTGGCTGTCGAGGTTGTGCCAGTAGGCCAGCAGGAACTCGCCGGTCACGCCCGATGCGCCGTCGTAGCCGAGGCGCAGCTTGGCCTGATCCTGCGTGGTTTCGGCCGGGCTCTGCGCGGCGAAGATCGGGTTGGTGCTAGTGCCCGGCGAACCGGCGACGGCCTGTCTGGGATCGACGATTGCGCCGGTCACTGCGGTCACGGCGGCGGTGCCGGTGGAGGGCGTCAGGCCGTAGAACATCTGCGGATGGCCGGTGTTGCGGAAATGGCGGCCCGAGATGCGCACGGACCACGGGCCTTCTTTCTGCCGAAAACCGAACCCGGCCTCGGCGGAATAGCCGTAGTACGTGTCGTGGGTGCCGTACTGGTCGTAGGGCTGGGCCATGGCCTGCATGGTGGCGAAGGCCTCGGTCTTCTCGGGCGAGCGGGTGGTGATGTTGACCACGCCGCCCATCGCATTGCCCGCATAGCGTGCCGAGTAAGGGCCGTAGACGACGTCGAACTGCTCCACCTCGCCGGGGCCGACGACGCCCCACTTGGGCGCATAGGCGAAGGAGTTGCCGAGGAAGTTGGACACCGTGAAGCCGTCCACCATCACCACCGTCCGTGCGCTCTGGGTGGAATGGGTGCCGCGAAAGCCCGGTACGCCGTTGGAGTCTCCGGCATAGCGGGTGCGCACGAAGAAGTCGGGCGCGTACTTCATGAGGTCTTCGACGTTGCGGGCGTTGACGCCCTCGAACTGTTCGTCGCCGAGACTGACCGACAACCCGCGCGCGTCGAGGCTGATGTCGCGGTCGCGCTGGCCGACGACGAGGATGGTGGATTCGTCCGCCTCTTCGGCGAAGGCATGGACGGGAAACAGGGCAAGCGGAGCCGCGCCGAGCGCGAGCAATCTACGGAGCATGGAAAATTCACCTGAACGGCCCGCACTGGAGGCGGGCGAGTAGCTGTAGGCCGCGAAACGGCCGGGCTTTTACGGGTTCAGATGAAGCGCGGCGGCGCCTGACTGGGCGGCCTGATCCGGGCGCCGGTCGCAGGCAGTGCGAGGTCGCGGCGCAGGATCGCGGCGACGAAGACGAAAGCCAGCGCCGCCAGTACCAGCGGCGCGAAGTCGGCGCCGGTCAGTGCCGCGCTCAGCGGGGCGAAGGCGCACGGGTGGTCGGCGGTGGTGGCGCCATTGTCCGGATGGGCGCCCTTGACGGGAATCTCCACGGTCATCGTCGTGCCCGAACAGAGCATGACGACTGTGCCGGTCTCGGACGCGGTGGGCATGTAGCCGGTGGGGACCAGCGCCTTGAGGCACAGCGCGGCGGCCAGCAGCAATGCCGCAAGCGCCGGACGGTGCCGGAAGAAGTGCCTGATGGTGCCCACGGGCGGGTTCTTAGCGGGTCGGAAGGAGGAAGGGAAGAAGTCCTGGGGCCATTGCCCCAGACCCCCATACTGTCGTCGCTGCGCGTGCAGCCACCTCAGCTCCTCATGGCGCCGCAGGCTTTTTGTCTTCCGGCTCGAAGTGGGCGCGAAACGCGGCCGCGCGCATATCCTCGACAGTAAAGGGGTCTGGGGCGCCAAAGTGTTCGGGGGCCCCAGGACTTCCTCTTAGTTCCAACCGATGACCGATTTCACTTCCAGATATTCGTGGAACCCGAACTCGCCCCACTCGCGCCCGTTGCCCGAGCGCTTGTAGCCGCCGAACGGCGCGTGGAAGTCGAAGCCGCCGTTCACCCAGATCGCCCCCGTGCGCATCCGGCGCGAGACGGCGCGGCAGGTGTCCAGATCCTCGCCCGAGACGTAGCCGCCGAGGCCGAAATTCGAATCGTTGGCGATCCGCACTGCGTCGTCGATGTCATCGTAGGGGATGACGACCAGCACCGGGCCGAAGATTTCCTCGCGGGCGATGACCATGTCGTTGGTGCCGACGAACACGGTCGGTTTCACGTACCAGCCCTTGTCCAGGCCCTCGGGGCGGCCGAGGCCACCGGCGATCAGCTGCGCGCCTTCTTCAAGGCCCTTCTCGATGTACTGCTGGATGATGTTGTACTGCGATTTGGACACGACCGGTCCCATCGCCACATCGCTCTGCGGGTCGCCCACGGTGACGCCGCTGGCGGCCTCGGCGGCGGCGCGTTTCACATCGTCGAGGCGGGAGGCGGGGACCAGCAGGCGCGAACCGGCCGAGCAGGTCTGGCCGGAATTGCCCATCATGCCCGCCGTCGCGCCCGCGACGTTCGCCGCGAGAGAGGCATCGTCGAGCACGATCCACGCGCTCTTGCCGCCGAGTTCGAGGCCGACGCGCTTGACGGTGTCGGCGGCGTCCTTCTGGATCTGCACGCCCACGGGTTCGGAGCCGGTGAAGGAGATCATGTCGACGTCCTCATGCCGGGACAGCGCCGCGCCGATCACCGAGCCCTGGCCCTGGATCATGTTGAACACGCCAGCCGGGACGCCCGCCTTGTCGAGAATCTCGGCGAGGATCTGCGCGGAATAGGGCGCGAGTTGCGGGGGCTTTAGGATCATCGTGCAGCCTGCCGCCAGCGCCGGGAAGATTTTCACGCAGGTCTGGTTCATCGGCCAGTTCCACGGCGTGATCAGGCCGCAGACGCCGATCGGTTCCTTGCGGATCAGGGTAACGCCGCGCTGTTCCTCGAACTTGAACTCCTTCAGCACCTCGATCGCGGTGCCGAGGTGGCCTTTGCCGAGCAGGGTGTGAAAGCCGTTGGCGAGGCCCTTGGGAGCGCCCATCTCGACCATGATCGCCTCGCCGAGTTCGGCTTCGCGGCGTTCGTATTCGGCCTGGATGGCTTCGAGAAGGTCGAGGCGGTCCTTGACGCTGCTATCGCCATACGTGGCGAAGGCGCGGCGGGCGGCGGCGACGGCAAGGTCGACGTCGGCGGGGGAGCCCAGCGAAATTTCGCCGGAGACTTCCTCGGTGGCGGGGTTGATGACTTCGGCGGTTTTCGGGGTGACGGGGCTGGTCCAGCGGCCGTCGATGTAGAACTGCGTGTAGCTGCGCATGATGCTCTCTCCCATCCTCCCCGCGGGCGGGGAGGGGGACCGCCGCGCAGCGGGGGTGGAGGGGCACCATCGGATTACGAGACGTCACGTAAGCCGCGCGTGGCCC
>NZ_BAAILP010000175.1:27356-32919 GCF_054589055.1 Novosphingobium sp. 11B
TACTGCGTGCCTTCGGCGTACCAGGTGCGGAATTCCGAATAGTTCGGCATTTCCTCCGAGTTCGCCGCCGGGTCGATGGGCACGTGGATCACGGTGCAGCCGCCGCGTGCATAGGCCCGCTCGATGGCGGGGCCGATGTCGGCGGCCTTCTCGACATACTCGCCCGCTGCGCCGAAGCCCTCGGCGATCTTGTCGAAACGGACCTTGTCGGACCAGTGGACGCCGGTTTCCTTGGTGCCGTGGCCGAAGGTGCGCTTGTAGACGCCCACTTCGAGACCCCACTGGAAATCGACGCCGACGACGATCACCAGCGGCAGGTTCTTGCGCACCGCCACTTCCAGCTCACCGACGTGGAACAGGAACGAGCTGTCCGAAGTCAGCAGCATGCCGGGGCGTACCTTGCCGGTGGCGGCCTGGTCGGCGAGCATGGCGCCGGTCGCGTAAGGCAGGCCGGTGCCGATGTGGCCGTAGTTCTGGTTCCAGATCACGTCATGCGGCTTGGCCTGCGAGTAGGTCCACTGGAAGATCACCGTGGCGCCGCCGTCGCGGATCAGGATGCCGTCCTTGGGGAAGGCCTTGGTCGCTTCGGTGACGAACTGGCTGGTGTGCATCTTGGCGGTGGAGCCGTCGGACTTGGAGCCTGCGTCCTCGGCCAGTTCCTCCAGCTGCTGCGCGTCGCGCTGGATATATTCGGAGAGCGAGGGCGAAGCGCTGCGGCCGCCGAGCGCCTTCAGGGCGCGCGAAAGCTGCGGCACAACGGCGC
The DNA here is from genome assembly GCF_054589055.1 of Novosphingobium sp. 11B. Classification (NCBI taxonomy): domain Bacteria; kingdom Pseudomonadati; phylum Pseudomonadota; class Alphaproteobacteria; order Sphingomonadales; family Sphingomonadaceae; genus Novosphingobium; species Novosphingobium sp. 11B. The sequence goes on from NZ_BAAILP010000175.1 coordinate 28,120, forward strand.
GCACGTCGCCGACCAGCGGCACGTCGATCGGGCGGTTGACGCCGATCGCGGTGGGGTCCTGCTGGACGTAGATCCACTTGCGGTTGGCCTCGTTGTCGACCCAGTGGCGCCAGCGGCCGTAGTGGCTCGGCTCGCCCAGTTCGGTGGCGAGCGCAACGCAGCAGTCGCTTTCGACCACGGCGTCGATCGAGGCTTCGGAGAAACCATAAGGGAAAGTGCGGTCCTCAAGCCCTTCGATGAACGAGGTGCCGCCCGAGGTCTGGATCACCGGGCACTGCATCAGTTCGGCCAGTTCGCGCACCGCCGCGCCCGACTTCGAGGTGTGGACGCCGTGGCCGACGAGCAGCACCGGGTTCTTGGCGTTCTTGATGATCTCGGCCGCTTCGGCGATCCGGTCGCCGTCGGCGCCCTGGTCGGTCAGGCGATAGCGGTGCGGCGGCAGCACCGGCGGCAGGTCGAGTTCTTCCAGGATGATGTGCGCAGGGAACTCGATGTAGGCCGGACCGGGGGTGCCCGACAGGGCGACGCGGATCGCCTCGCGGACGATCTCGTCGGTCTGGTCGGCATATTCGATGGAACTGGAGAACTTCACCGAATCCTCGATCATCGGCTCCTGCCGCACGAACTGGATGCGGCCCCGGCGCACGCGGCGCTCGGTGATGCGGGCGCGCTGGCCGCCCATCACGATGATCGGATCGTTCTCGACCTTGGCGCACTGGATCGCCGGCATCAGGTTGGCCATGCCCGGCCCGAGCGTGCCGATGCACAGCGCCGGCTTGCCGGTGATACGCGCGGCGGCAGCGGCCATGTGGCCTGCGGACGCCTCGTGGTGCGGCGACACGACGGTCCAGCCGCGCGTTTCCGCTTCGAGGAAGAGGTGCACGAAGTTGGGATCGGGAATGCCGAACAGGGTGCGGATGCCCTCGGCCTCGAACAGGTCGAGGATGCGCTTGAAGACGGGCGTGCCCTTCTTCTTCGCACCGGCCGGAGCCTCGGGGGCGAGCGTGTCAGCCGCAGGCTGGTCGTCGTACATCGTGAGTGCCTTTCTTCTCGATCCGCTTGGGTCACGCTCTGGGGCGCTTTGAACAGTTGGTTAGCGTAAGGTTCCTAATGCTGTCAGGTGAAATCAACAGGGGTGTTCACTGCGACTCGCCTGCTATCGCCGGGGCGACGCTCGAAGCGACTTTTGTGAGCAGTTCGGAGTTGTCCTGACCGAGCGTAGGAGCGGGGCCGCGCACTTTGCCGGGGGTCTTCGAGAACCACGTCGGCACGCCGGGGAATCGCACCGGGCCTTGCGGCGTTTCCACCTCCTCGAAGAAGCCGATGGCATTGAGGTGTTCGTTGTCGAACAGCTCGTCAGTCGATTGCGGCCGGGCGCAGGGGATATGCAGCGCCTGCAGGGTATCGAGCCATTCCTGCGTGGTCCGGGTAAGGAACGTCTCGCCGAGCAGGCCGTAGACGCGGCCGATCTGCTTCGCGCGCTGGGCGAGGGTGGCGAACTCCTCGCTGGCCCAGGGCGGATTCACGGCGGCGACGAAAGCGTTCCAGTGCTTGTCGTTGTAGATGAGTGCGGCGACGTGGCCGTCCTTCGTTTTATACGGCCGCCGGTTGGGCTCGACTGCGCGGTGGTAGTGCGCAGGCGTCGTCGGCGGGGCAAACATCGCGCCGTTGGCATGCTCGACCAGCATGAACGAGGACATCGCCTCGAACATCGTGACTTCGACTTCCTGCCCCTCGCCGGTCCGTTCGCGGTGAAACAGCGCCATCATCGTCGCGTAGAGCGCGTGGAGGCCCGCCACTTTGTCGGCCATGATCGTGGCGACATAGCCGGGCTCGCCGTTCATCAGCCCCTGCACATGGGGGATGCCGCACTCGGCCTGAATGGTGTCGTCGTAGGCGGGCTTGTCGGCCTCGGGCCCCCGGCGCGAATAACCGTAGCAGTTGGTGTAGACGATGTCGGGCCGGATCGCGCGGACCGACTCGTAATCGAAGCCGAGCCTGGCGATCGCCTTGCCGCGCATCGAGTGGATGAAGACGTCGGCGGTGGCGATCAGGCGGCGCAGCGATTCGCGGTCTTCCTCTTGCCGAAGGTCGAGCATGACCCCGCGCTTGCCCCGGTTCACGTTGACATAGATGCCGCCCATGCCGGGTACGGGGCCGGTGGTGATCCAGCGGGTATTGTCGCCCTCGGGCGGCTCCACCTTGATCACTTCGGCGCCCATGTCGGCCATGATCTGCGTGGCGTAGGGTCCGAACACCACGCTGGTCAGGTCGATCACCCTGAGCCCCGCCAGAGGGCCGTTAGGTGCCGTTATGGTATCGTTGAGTGCCATTGTGTCGATCTCCCGCGAGACTTGTATATCTATACGCATTACCGTTCAACGTACGCATATCGGAACAATCAGTTGTCTCGGCGGCGCGGCGCTGCTAGCCTTCTCGCAACGGTAAAATGGGCAAGAGGGCCGGAAAAGCGTGGATTTCTCCCTGAATCAGGACCAGCAGGACATTCGCGAAGCGGTCCTGAAGCACTGCTCGCAGTTCCCGGACGAGTACTGGCTCGAAAAGGATCGCTCTGGCGAATTCCCCTTCGAGTTCCACAAGTCGATGGCCGAGGCCGGCTGGCTCGGCGTCGCCATGCCCGAGGCGGTCGGCGGCGCGGGCCTCGGCATCACCGAGGCGGCGGTGATGATGCAGGCGGTGGCGGAAAGCGGTGGCGGGATGACGGCGGCCTCGGCGATTCACGGGCCGGTGTTCGGGCTTGAGCCGGTCACCCTGTTCGGCACCGAAGAACAGCAAAAGCGCATGATTCCGCCGATCCTGTCGGGCGAGGAGAAGATGTGCTTCGCGGTGACCGAGCCCAACACCGGCCTCGACACCACCAGCCTCAAGACCCGCGCCGAGAAGGTGCCGGGCGGCTACAAGGTCAATGGCGAGAAGATCTGGATCACCAACGCTCACGTCGCCGACCGCATGCTCCTCATCGCCCGCACCACGCCGCTGGAAGAGGTCAAAAAGAAGACCGAGGGGCTGACGCTATTCTATTGCAGGATAGACAGAAAATCGGTCGAGCACCGCCTGATCCCGAAGATGGGGCGGCATGCGGTGGGCTCGAACATGCTGTTCATCACCGACCTCTTCATTCCCGAGGAGGACCGCATCGGCGCGGAAGGGCAGGGGTTCAAGATCCTCCTGCAGGGACTCAATCCCGAGCGCGTCCTGCTGGGCGCCGAGGCCACCGGGCTGGGGCGCGTGGCGATAAAGAAGGCGTCCAAATATGCGCAGGAGCGCGTGGTTTTCGGCCGTCCGATCGGCCAGAATCAGGGCATCCAGCACCCGCTCGCCAAGGCCTGGATGCAGGTGGAAGCCGCCAGCCTCATGGTGTTCAAGGCCGCGACCCTGTTCGACAAGGGCCTCGAATGCGGGACCGAGGCGAACGCCGCCAAATACCTCGCCGCCGAGGCCGGTTACGAGGCGTGCCAGACTGCGGTGATGTCGATGGGCGGCATGGGCTACGCGCAGGAATACCACGTCGAGCGCTACCTGCGGGAAGTCATGATTCCGCGCATCGCTCCGGTGAGCCCACACCAGATCATGAACTACATCGCCGAGAGGGTTTTGGAACTGCCGAGAAGCTATTGAGCGTTACCGTCGTCGTCCCGGACTTGATCCGGGACCGGTGGCTGTCTTTAGATAAGGCCCCATCGGCAAGGCGCCCCGGCGCAAGCAAGGCTGGCCCCGGCCAGCGGTCCTGGCCTTCGCCGGGATGACGAATTTGGAGAGACGATGACTTTGGTTCACACCCCCGCCACCGCCCGTTCCTGGCTGTTCGCGCCAGGCGACAGCGAGCGCAAGATGACCAAGGCAATGGAAGGCGAGGCCGACATCGTCCTGATCGACCTTGAAGACGCCGTCGCCCCTGACGCCAAGGCCGCCGCGCGTCCGCTGGTGCATGACTTCATCAAGGCCAACCCCGAGCAGCGCGCGCGCCTGTGGGTGCGGATCAACCCCTTCGACGGGCCGCACACGCTGGCGGACCTCGCGGCGGTGATGCCCGCGCATCCCGGCGGCATCATGCTGCCCAAGGTCTACGGCCGGGCGGATGTGGAGAAGCTGGACCACTGCCTCTCAGCGCTGGAAGTGGCGAACGGGATCGAGGAAGGCTCCACCCCCGTCATCGTCCTCATCACCGAGACGGCCGAGGCGATGTTCCACACCGGCAGCTACAAGGGCGCCCCGCGCGTGGTGGCGCTGACCTGGGGCGCGGAGGACCTTGCGGATTCGATCGGCGCCTCGTCCAACCGCAACGATGATGGTTCCTATTCCTTCACCTACGAACTGGCGCGCAGCCTGACGGTGCTTGGTGCGGCGACGGCCGGGGTCACCGCGATCGAGACGATCAGCGCCGACTTCCGCGACCTCGAAGCCCTGAGAGCCCGCGCCGAGAAGGTCCGCCGCGACGGCTTCAGGGGCATGATGGCGATCCACCCGGCACAGGTGCCCGTCATCAACGCGGCTTTCACCCCCACCGAGGCCGAGATCGCCGAAGCGCAGGAGATCGTCGATGTCTTCGCCGCCAACCCCGGCGTCGGCGCGATCGGCTGGAAGGGTGGCATGCTCGACAGGCCCTATCTTGCCCGCGCCGAGCGGCTGCTGCGGCAGGCGGGTAAGCCGTGAGCATGTATCGTCGTCGTCCCGGACTTGATCCGGGACCGCTGGCCACGAACAGCCCAGAGCCCAGCAGGGCGTCTTGCCGAGAAGGTCCGGCCAAAGATCGCCACCGGTCCCGGATCAAGTCCGGGA
>NZ_BAAILP010000176.1:0-5174 GCF_054589055.1 Novosphingobium sp. 11B
CGACTGCGTCGGCGGTCCCCCTCCCCATCGCTGCGCGACAGGGAGGATTTGCGGCCCTTCCCTTCCCCGCCGCTCCCCTGTAGGGCGCGGCCCATGGCACTCGCACCGATCCTCAGCTGGGAAAACCTCGGCCTCGTCCAGGGCAATGGCTGGCTCTTTCAGGGCCTCGACATCAACGTGGGACCGCGCGACCGGCTGGCGCTGATCGGCCGCAACGGCGCCGGCAAAACCACGCTGCTCAAGCTGCTGGCGGGCATCGTCGATGCCGACAAGGGCACCCGCTCGGTGCAGCCCGGCACGCGCGTCGTCACGCTGGAGCAGGACCCGTTCTTCACCGGCTACGACACCCTACTCGACTTCGCGATCCACGGCGATGATGCGCCTGCCCGGCACGAAGTCGAGGCGATCGCCGACCAGCTCGGCATCGACCTCTCGCGCGAAGCCGCCAGCGCATCGGGCGGTGAACGCCGCCGCGCCGCGCTGTGCCGTGCGCTGGCGATGGAGCCCGACCTGCTGCTGCTCGACGAGCCGACCAACCACCTCGACCTCGCCGCGATCGACTGGCTGGAATCGTGGCTGCAGCGCTACAACGGCGCCTTCGTGGTCATCAGCCACGACCGCACCTTCCTCACCCGCCTGACCAACGCGACGCTGTGGCTCGACCGCGGCGGCCTGCGCCGCAAGGACATCGGCTTCGGCGGCTACGAGGCGTGGGAAGAGGAAGTCTACGCCGAGGAAGCGCGCGCCGCGCAGAAGCTCGACGCCAAGCTCAAGATCGAGGCGCACTGGCTGGAACGCGGCGTCACCGCGCGCCGCAAGCGCAACCAGGGTCGTCTGGCCAAGCTGTGGGAAATGCGCGCCACCCGCGCCGCGATGGTCGGCCCGCAGGGCGCGGCCAAGCTGGAAGTCGTCGCCAACGACAGCAAGACCAAGTCGGTGATCGTCGCCGACAAGGTGACCAAGGCCTTCGGAGACCGCACGGTCATCAAGGACTTCTCCCTGCGCATCCAGCGCGGCGACCGCATCGGCATCGTGGGTGCCAACGGTTCGGGCAAGACCACGCTGCTCAAGCTGCTGATGGGCGAGATGCAGCCCGATTCCGGTACGATCACGCAGGCCGCCAGCATGGAGCCCACCGTGATCGACCAGCAGCGCAGCCGCATGGAGCCGGAAATGCGTATCCGCGACGTGCTGGCCGAAGGCAGCGACTGGATCGACGTGCGCGGGGTGCGCAAGCACATCCAGGGCTATCTCAAGGACTTCCTGTTCGATCCGGGTCTGGTCGAGGCCAAGGTCGGCACCCTTTCGGGCGGCGAGCGCTCGCGCCTGCTGTTCGCGCGCGAATTCGCCACCACCTCCAGCCTGCTGGTGCTCGACGAGCCGACCAACGATCTCGATCTGGAAACGCTCGACCTGCTGCAGGAAGTGATCTCGGACTACGACGGCACGGTGCTGATCGTCAGCCACGACCGTGACTTCCTCGACCGCACAGTGAACATCACGCTGGGCCTCGACGGCTCGGGCCACATCGACGTGATCGCGGGCGGCTATGCCGACTGGGAGGCCAAGCGCCGCGAGCGCACCGTGGGCGCGGCAAAGAAGGCCAAGGCAGAAACCGCTGCTGCCGCGCCGCAGATGCCCGCGAAGAAGGCCAAGCTCTCGTACAAGGACCAGCGCGACTACGAACTGCTGCCCAAGCGGATCGAGGAACTGGAGGGCCTGATCGCGCGCGACGAGACGGCACTGTCCGACCCGGCGCTCTATACGCGCGACCCGAAGAAGTTCGCCGCGCTGACCGACGCCATCGCCAAGGCGCGGACCGAGAAGGACAACGCCGAGGAGCGCTGGCTGGAACTGGCTGAGCAGGTCGAGAGCTGAAACCCAACCCCTCCCGCTCGCGGGAGGGGAGCGAGACTTGGCGATTTATCGCCTAGTCGCAGCGGGGTGGGCATACCGTGCGCAACGCCCCCTTGCCAAACCCCGCCAATCGGTCGATAGCCCTCTCAAACCAAATCGGTTACAGAGGCTCCGCATGATAAACCGTATCCGCGACATCCGCCGCCAGAAGAACATGACGCTGGCCGACGTGGCGCTGGCCTGCGATCCGCCGACCACCGCGCAGACCATCGGCCGCCTCGAAACCGGCATGCGCAACCTGTCGCTGGTATGGATGAACCGCATCGCCGCCGCGCTGCAGGTGGAGCCGGAAACGCTTCTACGCTCCGAAGGCGCCGAGCCCGCCCGCCTCGTCGCCACGCTCGGCACCAAGGGCGCCGAGGCGCTGAAGAAGCCGGTCGATGCCGTGCTGCCCAACGATCTCTCCGCCGATGCGCCATGGGTCGTGGTTTCACTGGACGCCGCCGTCGGCGAATACCGCGAGGGCGACCAGCTGTGGCTGCGCCAGCACCGTCCGGAAGAGGCCACCGACCTGCTCAACCGCGACGTCCTCGCGCCCATGCCGGGCGGACGCTTCGCGTTCGGTCGGCTTACCGAGGGTAGTGCACAGACCGTCACCCTCCTGCCGCCCGCCGCTGGCAAAAGCCCGGTCGCGGTGGAACAACCCGCCTGGCTCGCGGTTGCCGAAATGCTGGTCCGCAAGCTCTGACCCTCGGCCGCCACGGGAAATCCATGCACGTCCTGTCCATCGCCACGCTGTTTCCCAACCCGGTGAAGCCCTCGTTCGGCGTTTTCGTCGGCAACCAGATGCGCGCGGTCGTCGCCAGCGGTCAGGTGGAACTGACGATGGTGAGCCCCATCGGCATCCCGCCCTGGCCACTCTCCACGCGCGAGCCCTACGCGCGGCTGAAGGACATTCCGGAGGTGAGCGACGCGGTGGGCCTCAAGGTCCACTACCCCAAGTTCACCACGTTCCCGAAAGTCGGCGGCGACACCAATCCGGGGCGCATCGCCCGCGCCGTGCTGCCGCTGGTGCGCAAATTGCACAAGGAGAAGCCCTTCGACCTCGTCGATGCGCAGTTCTTCTTCCCGGACGGCCCGGCCGCGGCGATCGTCGCGCGTGAACTGGGCATTCCGCTGACAATCAAGTCGCGCGGGGCGGACATCCATTTCTGGGGCCAGCGCCCGCATGCCCTGAAGCAGATGCTGGAGGCGGCGCACCAGTCCGCCGGGCTGCTCGCGGTCAGTCAGGCGCTGCGCGAGGACATGATCCAGCTCGGCATGCCCGCCGACCGGATCGACATCCACTACACCGGCCTCGACCGCGAGAAGTTCCATCCGATCGAGCGCGGCGCCGCTCGCGCCCTCGTCTCGGCGATGCCGAATCTCGGCATCTGGTCCGAAGGTCCGCTGCTGGTGACGCCCGGTGCGCTGATCCCGCGCAAGGGTCAGGCGCTGGTGATCGAGGCGCTGTGCCGCCTGCCCGAAGCCCGCCTTGCGCTGGCCGGTAGCGGCGAGGACGAGGCACGGCTGAAAGCCCTCGCCCAGCGCCTCGGCGTGGCCGAGCGCGTGCAGTTCCTCGGCCTCGTCGATCACGAACTGCTGCCGCACGTCCTGTGCGCGGCGGACGTGCTGGTACTGCCCTCCGCCAGCGAGGGACTGGCGAACGTGTGGGTGGAGGGCCTCGCCTGCGGCACCCCGATCGTCATTCCCGACATCGGCGGCGCGCGCGAGATTGTCAGCGACGCCAGCGCCGGACGCATCGTCGAACGCACCCCCGACGCCATCGCGGCAGCGGTGGAGGACATCCTCGCCGATCCGCCGACACAGGCGCAAGTAGCCGAACACGTCAGCCGCTTCTCGTGGGGCGTCAATGCCGAGAACATCGTGCACTTCTGGAAGGGCGTGCTGGGGCAGGACGAACCCGCCCCGGAGCTTGAGGAAACCGCCTGACTTTTGCTTCGTCATTGCGAGCGCAGCGAAGCAATGACGGATTTCAGAGCGACGAGCCGCCGTCCAGCACGAACTCCGCGCCGGTGGCGAAGGCGCTCTCGTCGCTGGCGAGGTAGAGGCACAGCGCCGCCACTTCCTCCGGCTTGCCGAGACGGCCGATCGGGTGGCCCGCGACCCATTCGGCGTAGAGCTTTTCGGGCTGGTCGGATTGCGCCAGCACTTTGTCGAGGATCGGCGTGTGGATCACGCCGGGATGCACCGAATTGCAGCGGATGCCGTACTTCTCGTGCGCGTAGTGCAGCGCGATCGACTTGGTCATGTGAGTGACGCCCGCCTTCGCGGCGTTATAGGCGGCCAGATAGTCCCGAGCACGGATGCTCGCCATCGAGGCGATGTTGATGACCGAACCGCCGGTGCGCTTCATCAGCGGAACGACATGCTTGCAGCCAAGGAACGGCCCGGCAAGATCCACGTCGAGTTCATGGCGGAAAGCGTCCAGAGTCAGCGCCTCCACCGAACCGACGGTGGTGATCCCGGCGCAGTTCACCAGCACATCGAGGCGGCCGTGCAGTTCCTCCGCCCGTGCGAAGGCGGTGATCCACTGGTCTTCCTGCGTCACGTCGAGGGGGACGAAATGCGCCGCCGCGCCGAGGTCGGCGGCCAGCCGCTCGCCCGCAGCCGCGTCGATATCGGCGACCAGCACCGCAGCGCCCTCGGCCACGTAGCGGCGCACGATCGCCTCGCCCAGCCCCGAGGCGGCGCCCGTGACCAGCGCCACTTTGCCTTCGATTCGTCCCGTCATGCCGCTCTCTCCGTTTTTCTCTGCCAAGGGACTTGGCCTGCCGCACCGCCCCGAACCACCTGTGCAAAGTGAGAGCGGCGCGTTGCCGCCCCCCCCCCCTAGCCTCCGCAGGACAACGAAGAGAGGACAATTCCATGCGCATCATCGTGGCCGGCTGGCTGCGCTACGCGGGCGACGAGAGCACCTGCGCCGAGATCATCACCACGGGCCGCGACCACATCCTCGCCGCGCGCGAGGAGAAGGGTTGCCTCGCCTATACCTGGGCGGTCGATCCGATCGATCCCGGCGTGATCCAGGTCTACGAGGAATGGGAGAGCGAGAAGGACCTGCTCCAGCACTTCGCCGACCCGCCTTACGCCGACATGCGCGCGCATCTGGAGCAGTGGGAGATCACCGGGTTCGGCGTGCAGCTTTACGGCGCGGGCGTACCGGAGGCGGTCTATGCGGATGACGGCTGGCCGCGGAAGGAGATTTTCGGGGTAACGCTGGAAGGCTGACACCGGGCAAATCTGCGTCGGGCCGG
>NZ_BAAILP010000177.1:0-494 GCF_054589055.1 Novosphingobium sp. 11B
CGTCAAGCGCCTCGTCGATGATGACCAAGGCGTCGCGCAGACAGTTCTGCACGGCCGCGACAGGGACCTTCAGCCGCCTGCCAATCTCGTCATAGGCAAGCTCGTCCACACGGTGGAGCAGGAACACGCTCCGCGTTAGGGGCGGGAGCCGATCCACCGCCTCTCTGTAAACAGCTCGGCACACGGCGCAGATTTGTGCGTCGGCGGTTCGCCTACGACGCACGGCATAGCTCCCCACTAGCGGGCATCGGAAGCTCCAGCTCCATGCTGCAGTTTGCGGCCACCAGCGCGTGGAGGATTTTGGTGCGATTCATCGCCCACGCCAGTTCCTCCCGACTGATACGGTAGCGGCGCCCATAGCGCACCTCGACATAGGCACGGCGGATGCAGCCGAACGCGCGCCGCTCGAATGGCGTTTCGCGCGGCCATGCTTCGCGCAAACTGCCGACCAGCATTTCCGCGCTCTCGCGCAATTCGTCCAGCGCATGGGTGCG
>NZ_BAAILP010000178.1:0-22543 GCF_054589055.1 Novosphingobium sp. 11B
GAGCGTAGCGAAGCAATCCAGGGTCGCGCAAACCGCCCTGGATTGCTTCGCTACGCTCGCAATGACGAGTTTGGTGAAAGGGTTAGGCGGCGGCCTTCCTGCGCCGCACCATCTCGCGCTCGTCCGAGCGTAGCGTCAGCACCGATACGCCGGTGGCGGTGACGGCGACGGTATGTTCGAACTGGGCGGAAAGCGAGCCGTCCTTCGTCCGCACCGTCCAGCCGTCGTCTTCCGTCCAGACGGTGCGGCGCCCGCGATTGAGCATCGGCTCGATAGTGAAGACCATGCCCTCGCGCAGCATCATCCCGGTGTTCGGCCTGCCGAAGTGGAGAATCTGCGGGTCCTCGTGCATCTCGCGGCCGATGCCATGGCCGCAGTATTCGCGCACGATCGAATAGCCGTGGCGCTTGGCGTGCTTCTCGATCGCCGCGCCGATATCGCCCAGCCTTGCGCCCGGACGGACGGTGCGGATGCCCATCCACAGGGCCTCGTAAGTGACCTGGACCAGCCTGCGCGCTGCCGGATCGACATTGCCAACCATGTAGGTCTTGCTGGAATCGGCGATGAAACCGTCCTTCTCCAGCGTGATGTCGAAATTGACGATGTCTCCGTCGCGCAGCACGTCCGACGACGACGGCACGCCATGGCAGACCACGTCGTTGACCGAGGAATTGAGCACGAAACCGTAGCCGTATTGCCCCTTGCTGGCAGGGCGCGACTTGAGATCATCGACGATGAACCGCTCGACGAGGGTATCGATATCGAGAGTCGACTTGCCGATGAGCGGCACGGTGTCGAGCATCTCGAAAACCGAGGCCAGCAGCCGCCCGGCCTGCGCCATCAGCGCCAGTTCTTCAGGCGTCTTCGTCACGCGGCCCTTGCCCCCAGCGTTGGCGGCAGCACTCCGGCCGAACTGAGTTCCCGCTCCATGATCTCGGCGAAGCTGAGGCCGGGGTTGGTCTCGCACAGCATGCCGACCTTGATCCAGTACGCGGCCTGCGCGTTGATCGAGCGACAGGAAACCTTGCTCGCCCGGCGGACCTGCTCGTGCAGGTCGTCATCGATGTTCACGATGCCCATTGGGTAGTTCCATATATGATTCGTATATGAACCATATATCGCCGCGCGCGAGCATCGCAAGGGCGCCCCGCCGCGATGGGCTCGCGGCGAGGCTGGTAGGGGTCAGCGCGCCGGGCCGCCGAAGCGGAAGCTGGCTTCCACGCCCAGCGTACGCGGGCGCAGGCGGTTCGAGGTTATATCGAAGCTCGTCGGGCCGATCTGCTGCACCTGGCGGAAGCTGGTAGCGCCGTTCTCGTCGGTGAGGTTGTCGGCGAACAGCGCAATGGTCAGCTGCGCGAACTCGACGCCAATCCGCGCGTCCACGCGGTCGATCGTGTCGCCCGGCAGGAACGCGGCGTAGGACGAATTGCGGCGCGGCGAGCTGTGCTGCCAGCCCACCCGGCCGAACGCCTGCACGGTGTCGGTGATCGCAGCCGCATAGTCGATCGAGGCGTTGGCGGTGAACTTCGCGACGTCGTCCACGGCCGAGCCCTTGACGATCGCCGTACCGGCAACGGCATCGGTGTACTCGGCATCGACGTAGGCGCCGCCCGCCGAGAGCGTCAGGCCCGAGACCGGCTGCGCGACGAGGCTCAGTTCGGCGCCCTTGGTGTGGGTGCCGTTGGAATTGACCAGTCCGTTGAAGGACGTTCCCGGGATCGGGATGCGGACCGCCACGTCCTTCCAGTCGCTGTAGAATACCGCAGCCTCAATCGAGAGCTTGCGCTCCCACAGCTCGGCCTTTGCGCCCACTTCATAGGTCCAGATCGAATCCTGGCTCAGTGCCGCGGGCAGTTCGACGCCGTAGATCGGACCGAGGATCAGCGGCACCGTCGGCTGCAACTGGCCCGAGCGGAAGCCCTTGGCGGCGCTGGCATAGATCGTGGTGTTCTCCATCGGATGCCAAGCCACCGAGAAACGCGGGTTCCACGACTTGTAGGTGTCACCCGGCTGGTCGGTAACGACGCCGGAATTCGCCTCGAAGCCGCGCAGTCGGTCCTCGAAGTAGCGCAGGCCGGCGGTCAGATCGACGGGCACGCCGGGCAGCGTGTAAGTCGCCTCGCCGAACAGGGCGCGGGCGCGCGAGTTGATCTGCGCGTCGTTGTCGATGCCGCGTGCGGGGAACTTGACGGTGTCGTTGCGCTGGGAATCGCGCGCATAGGCGCCCACGGTCCACTTGAGCGGGCCGTCGCCGGTCGAAGCCAGGCGCAGTTCGTGAGCGTCGAGCGCGATGTCGATGTTCGTCTCGATGCTGCCGATCGAGGACATGCCACTCTGCGGCACCCCGAAATCGCTGTGGGTGTAGCTGTAGAACAGCTCCGCCCCGCCGAGATCATAGCGGGCGGTGGCGCCGTAAAGCTCCATCCGGCTCTTGCTGTAGGGCACCGTGCCGCGCGTCTGCTGATCGTCGTCGCGCGCGCTCGATCCGCCCGCCGGGAAGTCCGACTTCGACCACCAGTAGCTGCCGGTGATCGACAAGCGGTCGACGGGATCGAAGCGCAGCCTCGCACGGAAGGTATCGTAGGTCTGATCGTTGACGTTGGTTGCACCGGTGCTGCTGTTGTCCACCCAGCCCTGGTAGCGTTCATGGGTGCCTGCGACGCGAACAGCGAGCACTCCGGGCACGATAGGTGCATTGAAGGCACCCTTAGCCCCCCCGTTGGTGCCGCCTCCGCGCGTGTCCGACACCATACCCAGACCCTTGGCTTCCCACTGGTCGAGGTCAGCGCCGCGCGTCAGGATGCGCACGGTGCCGCCCATCGAACCCTCGCCAAACAGCGTCCCCTGCGGCCCGCGCAGGATTTCGACGCGGTCGAGATCCCAGGCGCGCACGTCCGGGCTGAGCGGCACGGTGACGCCGGTGAACGGCAGGTCATCGAGGTAGTATCCGTTCTCGTTGGCACCCAGCGAGGTCGAGATGCCGCGGATGGTGATCTTCGTGCCGAGCGCCGAGCCGCCGTCATAAATGCCGACGCCGGGCGCTTCCTGCAAGAAATCCGCCAGGTTCGCCGCACCGCGCTTTTCCAGCGCCGCGCCGCTGACCGCGGTGACCGCGATCGGCACATCGACCGCGCGTTCCTCGCGCTTGCGGGCGGTGACGATGATGTCGCCATCGGCATCCGCCGCACCGGGAGCCTGCTCTTGCGCCATGACCGGCGTGCTCATGACAGCCGCACAGACCAGCGCAACGTGACTGACCATACGAACCATAGAAATCTTCCCCCTGAGTCCCGAGACACGCACAAGCGGCCTCCCATCCAGAGGCGCGACTAGGCGATATTCCATAATCTATGGTTAAGATCGGGCTTACATTCCGCCGGGCCTTGGTTGCCGGCCATGCAATTATATAAACAATCACGATTGTTTTATTTTATCGAAGCCCTATCCTCGACCACATGGATCGGCGTCCAAAGCATGCTGCCGACCACTATAGGAGAGGCCCTATGGTCACCGATGCCGAGATCGAGGATCTTGTCGCGCGACGCGACATTTATGCCGTTCTCACCCGCTATTCCCGCGCACTGGACCGCTGCGACGTGGACCTCATGCGCAGCGTCTATTGGCCCGACGGCACCGACAGCCACGGCGTCTTCGACGGCAATGCGGCCGACTTCGCGGACTTCATCGTGCGCGAAATCCAGGAGTGGTTCGAGGTCACCATGCACGGCCTCATGAACGTGCACATGGAGATCGCGGGTGACCGCGCCGCGACCGAAACCTATCTCTTCGCCTATCACAAGGTACGGGAAAGCAAGGCGCAGGAAATCTTCGGTTCGCGCTACATGCGAATGTTCGCTGGCAAGGGTCTCGATCCGGCGCACCACACCTTCTACTTCGGCGGCCGCTATCTCGACCAGTTCGAGCGGCGTGACGAGGAATGGCGCATTCTCCATCGCAAGGTCGTGATGGACTGGAACGACAACCACCCCTCCAACGAAATCCTCGACGAGGGCATGTTCGCCAACCTGCGCCCCCTCGGCCAACGCGGCCCGGGCGACCCGGTCTGGGCCAACCGCCCGTGAGCCCCGCCCTCTCCGCCCGCGAACGGCTTGCCGAACTGGTCGCGGTGCGCGACGTGGAAGCCGTTCTGACGCGCTACTGCCGTGCCCTCGACCGCGCCGATCTTGCCCTCATGGAGACCGTGTACTGGCCCGATGGCGAGGACATCCACGGCATCTATGTCGGCCGTGCCAGCGAGTTCGTGCCCTTCATCATCGGCGAGATCACGCAGTATTTCGCCATGGGCACGCATTGCCTGCTCAACATCCACATCGAGGTGTCCGGCGATTTCGCCGTTGCCGAGAGCTATCTCTATTCCGCCTGCCGGGTTCGGGCCGGGATGATCGAGGCCCTGCTCGGAAGCCGCTACTTCGGCCGCCTTGCCGGTCATGGACTGGCCCCGGACAACGCGATGTTCGTAATGGCCGGCCGCTATCTCGACCGCCTCGAGCGTCGCGAAGGAGAGTGGCGCATCCTGCGCCGGCAGGTCATCACTGACTGGAACGACCCCCGGCCTTCGAACGAAATCCGCGACGAAGGGATGCATGCCAGCCTGAGGCCCATCGGCGAATGGGGCAGGAGCGACCCGGTTTACGCCAACAGCCGGTTCGCGGCGGATTAATTCGTCCGGCGCGGCGGCAGGCCCTTGACGCTGCCCTGCGGGCGAGGGCACGAGCGTGGGCCGCGTCCCTCTCCCATCATCGGGCCATGCAACGACCATGAACCTCGCTCGCAAGCGCATCGGCGCGGGCATCGATTTCGGCACCACCAACAGCGTCGCCGCCCTTTCCCTCGATGCCGAGCCGCAGCCGCGCCTCGTCGCGCTGGACGGCCCCGAGGGCAGCGGCGAGGTGTTCCGCTCCGCCTTGTGCTTCTGGCAGGAGGAAGGCGTGCCCGGCGGGCTCGCGGTGGAGGCGGGGCCGCACGCCATCCACGAATACCTCGAATACCCCAGCGACAGCCGCTTCCTGCAGTCCTTCAAGTCGGTCGCCGCCAGTCCCGCGTTCGACAGCGCTTCGGTCTTCACCAAGCGCTACCGGTTCGAGGACCTCGGCCGTATGTTCCTGCAGAAGTTCGCCGCCCACGCCGGCGGCGAACTCGACCGGCTGGACCGTGCCGTCATCGGCCGCCCAGTCCATTACGCCGGTGCGCGCGCCGACGAGGGGCTGGCCCGGCAGCGCTACGACGCGATGTTCGAAGGCTTCGCGAGCGAGATTCACTACGTCTACGAACCGCTTGCCGCCGCATTCAGCTATGCCTCCCGACTGGACGAGGCGGCTACCCTGCTGGTCGCCGACTTCGGCGGCGGCACCAGCGACTTCTCGGTCGTGCAGGTCCGCGAGCCAGGCGCCGCCCAGCGCTGCGTGCCGCTGGGCCATGCGGGCGTCGGCATCGCGGGCGACCGTTTCGACCAGCGCATCGTCGACCGGCTCGTCCTGCCGCAACTGGGCAAGGGCGGGCAGTATCGCTCGTTCGACAAGGTGCTGGACATTCCCGGCGGCTACTTCGCCGACTTTGCCGACTGGTCCAAGCTCGCCTTGATGCGCAACCGGCGCACGCTGGACGAACTCGATCGCCTGCGCCGCAGCGCGGTGGACCCGGCCGCGATCGGCCGGATGATCGCGATGATCGAGAACGAACTGGGCTTTCCCCTCTACGATGCCGTCGGCTGCCTCAAGCGCGCGCTGTCCAGCGAGGACCGCGCCGAATTCCGGTTCTCCGGCGCAGGCGTGGAAGTGCAGGCCAGCGTCACCCGTGCCGAGTTC
Source organism: Novosphingobium sp. 11B (assembly GCF_054589055.1). NCBI lineage: Bacteria > Pseudomonadati > Pseudomonadota > Alphaproteobacteria > Sphingomonadales > Sphingomonadaceae > Novosphingobium > Novosphingobium sp. 11B. Next base: position 5,826 of record NZ_BAAILP010000178.1, read on the forward strand.
GGGGACTGGATCGCCGAAGACGTCGCGCGGATGGCCGGGGCGGTGGATCAGGCTCTCGAAACGGCAGGCTTGGGCGAGAGCGACATCGACCGCGTGTTTCTGACCGGCGGCACTTCGCTGGTTCCGGCTGTGCGGTCGGTGTTCTCCAGCCGGTTCGGCGAGGGCAAGCTGATGTCGGGCGGGGAACTGACCTCGATCGCCCACGGCCTCGCCCTCGTCGCGAGGGAGGACGATCCTTCCGCGTGGACGGCATAACCCTTGCCGATCCCTGCCCCAGCTGGAATAGCTTGCCCATGAGCTGGCACGCCCGACGCGAGAACTGGAACCCGCAGGCCGAAGACGCCCGGGAAGATGGCGATATCGACTATGCGCGGGTCATTCACTCCGCCTCGTTCCGGCGGCTGCAGGGCAAGACGCAGATCCTCAACCTCGGGGACAGCGACTTCTACCGGACCCGCCTGACCCATTCGCTCGAGGTCGCGCAGATCGCCGGGGGGCTTGCACGGCAACTGGCCAAGTCCTTCCCTGACCACGTCGCCACCGGCCTCCTGCCCGACCGCAGCCTGATCCATGCGATCGGCTGCACCCACGATTTCGGCCACCCCCCGTTCGGCCACGGCGGCGAGGTAGCGCTCAACTACTGCATGCGCGATGCGGGCGGCTTCGAGGGCAACGGGCAGACCCTGCGCATTCTCGCGCGGCTCGAATCCTTCTCCGCCAACGCTGGCGCCAACTTGTGCCGACGCACGATGCTGGGCGTGCTCAAGTATCCGGTGGCATGGTCGGCGGCCCGCAATCCGGCGCTCGTTCCCTCGCTGCTCGCCGGAACCACCACCATCCGGGTTCTCGACGCGCGTTCGTGCAAGCCGCCCAAGTGCCATTTCGACAGCGAACAGGACGTCGTCGACTGGATCCTCGCACCCGTTTCCGCCTCCGATCGGGACAAGTTCCAGGCGCTGGAACGCCCCGAAGGCAAGCATGCGCGCACCCTTCACAAGTCGCTCGATTGCACGATCATGGATGTCGCCGACGACATCGCCTATGGGGTCCACGACCTCGAGGATGCGATCTCGATCGGCCTGGTCACCAAGGACGCCTTTGCCGCCGCGATCGACGGCAAGTGCGCCTCGTTCCTCGACGCTCTCAAGGCGAAATACCCGGGCGAAAGCGAAAACGACGTATTCTCGCGCATGGTCGATGACCTGTTCGGCGACGCGAATACGCGCAAGCGCTATATCGGCCGCCTTGTGCACCATTTCCTGACCGGCGCACAATACGTCGAGGTCAAGGGTTTCCGCGAACCGCTGCTGCGCTGGCGCGTGGCAATGAAGGGGCCGCGCCGCGCGTTTCTCGATACCCTGCAGAACTTCGTGGTGCGCGAGGTGATCACCAGCCCCGAAGTGCAGCAGCTCGAATTCAAGGGACAGGCCATGGTCGTCGCCGTGTTCGAGGCGCTGAGCGCCGATCCGGCCCGGCTGCTACCACGCGATGCACTCGGCCGTCTGGATGCTGCGGGAGGCGATGCACGCGTCATCTGCGATCATGTCGCGGCGATGACGGACACGCACCTGCTCAAGACCTACGAGCGCCTGTTTAGTCCGCGCATGGGATCGGTGTTCGACCGGCTCTAGGCGTGATTGCACGCATCCGCGCAAGCGACCGTGATATCGTCGAGCCCGACAGGCCACATATCGCCAGGCAGTGGCTCAATCCAGCGCAGCCAATTGCTCACGCCGAAACGAGCGCAGCTTGTGCGTTTCGCGGCTGCGTACCAGCGCCGCCCAGTCGGGGTTGGCGATCATGGCCCGACCGACCGCGATCATGTCGAACTCTCCTCGCTCGATGAAGGATGCGACCGCCTCGACGTCGCGCGTCCTCGGCGCGCTTTCGGCTATGCCGCCGGTCGCCTCGCTCCGGTCATGCTTGAAGTCGTTTTCCAGCGTGACCGAGCCAACGGCAATCGTCGGCGATCCGGTGATCTTGCGCATCCAGCCCGCCAAAGTCAGGTCGCTTTCGGCAAACGCAGGCTCCCAGAAGCGCCGGGTCGAACAGTGGAAGGCGTCGACGCCCGCTTCGGCGATCGGCAGGAAAATGGCCTCGAGCTGCGACGGTGTTTCCGCGAGCCGCGCCGCGTAATCGAAACTCTTCCATTGCGACATGCGTAGCACGACAGGGAAATCAGGCCCCGCAGCGGCCTTGCAGGCGCGGATCAGTTCCACCACGAAACGCGTTCGCTCCCGTGCATCACCGCCGTATCCATCACGGCGCCGGTTGGTGCGAGACCAGAGGAACTGATCCGGCAGGTAGCCATGCGCGCCGTGAATCTCGATGCCGTCGAAACCGATTTCCCGCGCTGCCTGCGCCGCACGCGCAAAATCGGCGATGGTGTCGGCGATGCCTCGCTCATCAAGGACTTCGCCGCCGACCTCTCCGGTTCCCAGCAGGCCCGAAGGACCGACACGGGGCGGGCGCTGCTTCACGGTCTGCGGGTTCACCTCGGTCGGAGAATCCTGAACGCCGACGTGCCAAAGCTGCGGCATGATGCGCGCACCGGCGCGGTGGACACCATCGACGATCGCGCGGCAGGCGGCGAGCGTCTGCGGCTGATAGAAAAGCGGGATGGGTCCGTCATGCGCTCCGGCCGCATTGACCGCCATGCCCTCCGTGATGATCAGGCCGCACCCGCCTGCGGCCCGGCGCGCATAGTATGCCGCAACGTCAGGACCGGGAACGCCTCCGGGCGAAAACTCGCGCGTCATCGGCGCCATCGCGATTCGGTTGGGAATCTCCAGACCGCCGATGCGAACGGGCGAGAACAGGACGTCGACCGCGCTCATGTCGCGGCCCCGTCAGCCGTGCGAGTGGTCGTCACGGTGGGCGGCAGACGCGTCGTCCCACCGTCCGCCAGCCATCCGCCATCGGCGACGAGTTCGGTGCCGGTCACGAAACTCGCGTCATCGCTCGCAAGGAAGGCGACGCAGGCGGCCATTTCCGCGGCGGTCCCCATCCTGCCGACGGGCTGCAACGCATCCATCGCCGCGCGCGCCACGTCCCGGTCAGGGGCGGACGAGAGGCGCCGCTCATGGATCGGCGTGTCGATGGCGCCGGGATGCAGGGAATTGCAGCGGATGTTGCGATATTCGCCGGCACAGCGTACCGCGACCGACTTCGTCAGCAGCCTGACTCCGCCCTTCGTGGCGTTATATCCGGCCGACTGCGCCAACCCGACAAATCCCGCCATCGACGATATGTTGACGATCGATCCGCGCGGTCCACCGGGATTCTCGCGCATGGCCCGGATGGCATGCTTGCATCCCAGCATCGTCCCCGTGAGGTTCACCGCCAGGATGTTCTCCCAGTTTTCCAGAGAAACGTCCTCGATCGGCTCGGTGCTGGTTATGCCGGCATTATTGACGAGGATATCAAGCCGCCCGAAGCGCTGGATCGTAGTCCCGACTACATCAATCCATTGGTCTTCCGTCCTGACGTCATGGACCAGATGCAGCGCGGCGATATGGTCGCCCCCGGTTGGAAGCTGCAAGTCGGTCGAGACGACAAGCGCGCCCTCCTCAGTCAGCCGGTTTACGCATGCGAGGCCGATACCGGACGCCCCTCCCGTCACGATCGCCACGCGCCCTTCGAGCCTGCGCACAATCCGTCTCCTTGTATCCTTCTCCTGAAACGAGCTTATTCATCGCATTTAATTAAGGCAATCGCCTTATTGAATTTTTCGAAAGGAGTACCAAGTTCGGCCATATTCCGGCTCTGATCGCACCCCGAAGATACCTTGAAACGCTTTATCGCGACCTATCATTAATCCCCCTTGCTTATTTCGACAGAACCATGAACTTCATCACTGCCGGGACGAGGGAAAACCTTCGACCGGTCGATCAAGGCCGCACAAGAACGGCCACTGACTCTGGGCGAGGAAGCTGAACGGCCATGTCTTTGACGATTGATCCCCGTGACCCTTTGACCGTCTGGAATGCCTCGCTTCCCGCGTGGGTCATTCATCGGCCGGAACCCTCACGCGCGGAGCGTGCGGTGATGCGCCAGGAGATCGCCGAGGCGGCGATCCGCCTCGTCTGCGACTCCGGGCTGGAAGGCCTTTCATTGCGCCGTCTGGCCAGTGCTATGAATTGCAGCACCACGACCATCAACCATCACTTCGCCGATCGCCGCGAACTGTGGATCGCGGTCTATCGGACCACCATCCTGCGAACGCAGGCCCGCATCCGCCGCGCCTACGAAAGCAGCGGCGGGAGCCCCCTCGCCTGCGCGCTGGCGCAGATGCCGATTGATCGCGAAAGCCGGGAAGACTGGCACATCTACCTCGCCCAATATCACGTCGCGTGCACCGACGACGAACTGGCACGCGAAGAACGCGAACAGGTCCGGATCGCCTCGCGCGACTTCGCCGAACTGCTGCATCGAGAGCACGGAATGGCAAGGGACCGCGCCCGAAAGGCGAGCCGCCAGATCATCACGCTGCTTGTCGGAGTAGCCACGCAGGCTCTGTTCGAACCGCGCAGCTGGTCGCCCCGGCGGCAAAAGCGATTTCTTGAAGAGCAGTTCGCCCTGCTCGGCGTTCCGGCCTAAAAATTACCGATATCAGTTATCACCAAAGCAATACGAACCCTGCAACGATCAATTCGCCCTCATATGCACGAAAAAGACATCTGTTTTATCGATTATTTTCACGGATATTAACATTTCATTTTTGATACTATCGATAAAGACGTGAATTATTTTCAACATAATCAAAATCATTTCAATACATAATTAGATATATTCGTTAAAAAATCGAACTCATCGGATCGCCCTTTAAATGCAGCGTTGATCTGAACTTTCTTCGCCCCTTACCTTCAGCCCGCATCCAGTCACCGCACCGGATTGCGACGACACGCAAGGCGAGCGTCGCACAGCGCAGGAAAACAGCCGCGTCTGGCAGGGAAAGAGGAAACTGGGGGAGAGGCCGGATGAACCGAGGTCACGATTGGAAATGGAGTTGCGCCCTGCCGCTGGTGCTGGGCATTGCCGCCACGGCGCCGACTGAAGCGGTCGCGCAGGAGCAAGGCGGATCGAAGATCGCCGCAGAAGGCGACATCATCGTCACCGCCCGTCGCCGCGAGGAGACGCTTCTCGACGTGCCCGTCGCCATCTCGGCGGTGAGCGCGGTGCAGCTGGAGCGCAGCGGTGCGACCGACCTGCAGAAGATCGGCCAGATGATCCCGCAAGTCATCCTCGCCAAGACCGGTGGCGGCGGCGCCGGCGCCAGCTTCACGATCCGCGGCCTTGGCTCCTCGGCGCTCGATGCGGGCATCGACCAGACCGTCTCGCTCAACATCGACGGCATCCAGATCAGCCGTGGCCGCCTCGTCGCCCAGAGCTTCTTCGACATCCAGCAGGTCGAAGTGCTGAAAGGGCCTCAGGCGTTGTTCTTCGGCAAGAACAGCCCAGGCGGCGTCGTCTCACTCCGCACCAAAGGTGCGACGCCGACGCTTGAGGGCTATGGCCGTGCAGGCTACGAGTTCCGCGCACGCGAGCGCTTCGTCGAAGGCGGCATCTCCGGCCCCATCACCGACACCCTGGGCTTCCGCATTGCCGCACGCGGCAGCAAGATGGATGGCTACATCAGGAACGTTGCGGGACCGCTCGCCGTACCCAGCGCGCCCGACTTCCCCGGTGTCGGCGCAGCGCATGGCCGCGATCCCGGCACTCGCGAGGTGCTTGGCCGCCTGACCCTCGAATGGAAGCCGACCAACGACTTCGACGCCACGTTCAAGCTGTTCGGCGACCGTATGCGCGACAACGGCGAGACCGCCGGCACGGAACTGCTCTGCAACGGCAATTCACGCACGCTCGACGTGTTGAGCGGCACTTACGTGCAGGACCCGTACAGCGACTGCAAACTGAACGGCAAGCGCACGTTGGGCGCGATGAACCCGGAAATCGCCGCAGGCTATCCCAAGTCCAACGGCGGCGTGCCGCGCACCAAGTACGAATCGGTGCTCAGCTCGCTGACGATGAATTACCGTACCGATACCCTGGCCTTCGCCTCGGTCACGGGCTTCTGGCGCTACTCGAACGACACCTTCGACAATTTCTCGTTCGATTCCTCGCCCGTAGTGTGGGGGGCGAACAAGGACGCCTCACAGGCCTTCACACAGGAACTGCGCGTCAATTCCAGCTTCGACGGTGCACTCAACTTCGCGGCCGGCGTGTTCTTCGAAAGCTCCAAGCGGGACACGCGCGGCAACGGGATGCTCGCCAATGTCGGGCCGGATCCGCGCAACGGCCAGTACAACAACTGGCAGTTCCTGACCTTCAACAAGGGCAAGACCTATTCCGCCTTCGCCCAGCTCATCTGGGACGTGACCGATACCGTCGAACTGGCCGGCGGCGCCCGCTGGACGCGCGAGACGAAGCGCACCACGCAGGGCAACGGCTTCGTGAACCAGAACTTCGTCCCGCTGGGCATCACCGCCACCGAAGGCGTGTTCACCAGCGGCCGCTTCGCCGACGAGCAGATTTCGCCCGAAGCCACACTGACCTGGCGGCCAAGCCCGAACACGACGCTCTACGGCGCCTACAAGACCGGCTACAAGTCGGGCGGCTTCTCCAACCCCTCGATCCTGTCGGCCGGGCAGACCGTCGCCGACCTCGACTTCGCGCCGGAGAAGGCGAACGGCGGCGAGGTGGGATTCAAGGGCGAACTGCTGGGTCGCCGCCTGCTGCTGAACCTCACCGCCTATCGCTATACCTTCAAGGGCCTGCAACTCACCTCGTTCAACCCCTCGCCGCCTTCGTTCACCATCCGCAACGCCGCCTCGGCGCGGACCAGCGGTGTGGAGGCCGACGCCTCTTTCGCGGTGACGCCCGACTTCACCCTGCGGGGCGCAGTGGGCTACAACGACGCGAAGTATCTGAACTTCGATGCCGCCCCCTGCTACGCGGGCCAGACTGCCGCGCAAGGCTGCGACGGGACCATCCAGGACCTTTCGGGCACGCACCTCGTCCGCGCGCCGTCGTGGAACCTGACCGGCGGCGTGGCTTACGACCTGCCGCTTGGCGATGCGCTGGGCCTCGGACTGATGGCAGACGCACGCTACACCAGCGGATACTGGCTGCTCGAGAACCAGAACCCCGTCGGATACCAGAAGGGCTTCGCGACGCTCAACGCCACCGCCCGCCTCCACGCCGCCGACGACAGCTGGGAACTGGCGCTCATCGGCCGCAACCTGACCGACAAATACTACGGCGTCGCGGGCGCCGAGAAGCCCTTCGGCACGCCGGACGCCGTGTGGGTCAGTATCGGCCGCCCGCGTGAAGTGCTGCTGCAGGGCACGGTCCGCTTTTAAACCCAAAGACTTACGGGAGAACAGTCATGGCCCTCCACGACCCCAACGAAACCGTCCTTGCCCATGTGCGCGGGCAGCACCGCCTGTTCATCGACAACGAGTGGCATGACGCCGCTTCCGGCAAGACCTTCGAAGTGCGCAACCCGGCAACGGGCGAGGTCGTCGCCCATGTGGCGGAAGGTGAGGCGCAGGACATCGACCGCGCCGTGCAGGCCGCGCGCCGGGCCTTCGACGAACGCCGCTGGCACGGACTGCCGCCCGAAAAGCGCGCCGACATTATGTGGAAGCTCGCCGAACTGTTCGAGCGGGATGCACGCACCATCGCCGAGATCGAGGTGATCGACAACGGCATGCCCATCGCCTTCGCCGAATGGATGGTCGGCAGCGTGGTTCAGGGCCTCAAGTACTACGCGGGAATGATCACCAAGCTGGGAGGCCGAAACGCCTCCCCTGCGATCGCCAGCGACACGCTGAAAATGCACGCCTACACCAGCGTCGAGCCGGTGGGCGTGGTGGGCACGATCATCCCGTGGAACGGGCCGATCGGGGTGATGATGATCAAGCTCTCGCCCGCGCTGGCGGCGGGTTGCTCGGTCGTGGTCAAGCCCGCCGAACTGACCCCGCTGTCCGCGCTTTATGCCGCCAACCTCATGGTCGAAGCGGGCATTCCGGCAGGTGTGGTCAACATCGTCCCGGGTTTCGGCGCCACCGCCGGGCAAGCTCTGGTGGATCATCCGGAGGTCGACAAGATCAGCTTCACCGGCTCGACCGCGACCGGCAAGAAGATCGTCCAGTCCGCTGCCGAGACGCTCAAGCGCGTGACGCTGGAGCTGGGCGGCAAGTCGCCGGTCATCGTTTTCGACGACGCCGATCCCGAAGTGACCATCCCCGGCGCCGCGATGGGCATCTTCGCCAATACCGGGCAGGTTTGCTTCGCGGGATCGCGCCTGTTCGTGCAGAAGAAGTCCTATGACAAGGTCGTCGCAGGCATTTCCGATTTCGCCAAGGGCCTCAGGATCGGTCACGGCTTCGACCCCGCCAACGCCATCGGCCCGCTGATCTCCGAAGGCCAGCGCGACAAGGTCTCGCGCTATCTGGAGACCGGCGTTCAGGAAGGCGCCGAAGTCGTCACCGGCGGCAGCGCGGTGGACAGCCAGGGCTACTACATCGAGCCCACCGTGTTCGCCAACGTCAATGCCGATATGCGCATCGTGCGCGAGGAGATCTTCGGCCCGGTCCTTGTCGCGACGCCGGTGGACGACATCGACGATCTGGTGCGCGCCGCGAATGACACTCGTTACGGCCTCGGTGCCGGTATCTACACCACGGACCTCAACAAGGCTCACCTCACTGCCGCGCGGCTGCAGGCAGGCAACGTGTGGATCAACGGCTACGGCATGATGCACCCGGCGATGCCATTCGGCGGCTACAAGGAATCCGGCTGGGGCCGCGAGAACGCCGAAGACGGCATCCGTGCCTATCAGGAAGCGAAGTCGGTCTTCGTCTATCTCAAGGGTTGAACGTGACGATCGGGATCGCAGCATCGCGCCGCAACGTCGGCGCACTGGTCTTGTGTGCCCTCGCGTTGGCATCCTGCCGGGCCGAGCGCGAGGACGTGAACAAGAGCGACGCGCGCCTGCTGGCGGCCGCCTCCAAGGCTGAGGACGCCAACTGGCTGAGCCACGGGCGCACGTATGACGAAACGCGCTTTTCTCCCCTGGCCCAGATCGACGGAGTGAATGCGGGCAAGCTCGGCCTTGCGTGGTACGCCGACCTCGACACCTTCCGGGGGCAGGAAGGCACTCCGCTGGTGGTCGACGGCGTGATGTATGCGACGACGGCATGGAGCAAGGTGGTTGCCCTTGATGCCGAAACGGGCAGGCAGCTTTGGGAGTTCGACCCAAAAGTCCCCGGCACCACTGCGATCCACGCCTGCTGCGACGTGGTCAATCGCGGCGCTGCATATAGCGACGGGCGCCTGTTCTTCGGCACCGTCGACGGCCGCCTGATCGCGCTCGACGCGAAGACCGGCAGGCAGCTCTGGCGCGTGCAGACGACCGATCCGAAGAAGCCCATGGCGATCTCCGGGGCGCCGCGCGTGGCGCGCGGCAAGGTCTTCATCGGCTTCGGCGGCGCGGACCAGGGCATGCGCGGCTATATCTCCGCCTACGACGAGAAGACCGGCCGCCTCGCGTGGCGTTTCTACACCGTGCCGGGCAAGCCGGGCGAGAAGGACGGCACTGCCTCCGACGACGCGCTCGAACGCCTCGCCCTGCCGACCTGGGCGGGAGATTGGTGGAAGATCGGCGGCGGCGGTACGGCTTGGGACTCGATCGTCTACGACGAGAAGATGAACCGCCTTTACGTCGGGGTCGGCAATGGCGGGCCGTGGAACCGGGGCATCCGCTCCGCCGGCAAGGGCGACAACCTGTTCATCGGCTCCATCCTAGCCCTCGATCCCGATACCGGGCGCTACCTCTGGCACTATCAGGAGACGCCGGGGGATCAGTGGGACTTCACTTCCACCCAGCAGATGACGCTCGCGGACCTCACCATCGGCGGTCGCGCGCGCAAGGTGATCCTCCACGCTCCGAAGAACGGCTTCTTCTACGTGATCGACCGAGAGACCGGAAAGCCGCTCTCCGCCGACAAGTTCGTGCCGGTGAACTGGGCCGATCGCGTGGACCTGAAGACCGGCCGTCCGGTGATCGATCCCAAGGCCCGATATGACAAATCCGGCGGCTTCATCGCCAGCTCAGGGCCATGGGGGGCGCACAACTGGCACCCGATGGCGTTCTCGCCCCGGACAGGTCTCGTCTACATTCCGGCGCAGCAGATTCCCTCGATCTACACTCCTGACGGCGCGTTCAAGTATCGCCCCGGCCTGCTCAACATGGGCCTCGCGGAACCAGGCAAGCTGCCGCAGGAAAAGGCCGCGATCGAGGCGATGCTTCAGTCCTTCGAGGGCCGCCTGATCGCCTGGGACCCGGTTGCACGCAAGGAAATGTGGCGTGTGCCTTACAAGGGGCCATGGAACGGCGGCGTGCTGGCGACGGGCGGCGACCTCGTGTTCCAGGGCGACGCTGAGGGCCTATTCCACGCCTACGACGCACGGAGCGGCGAGCAGCGGTGGCAGTTCGACGCGCAGCAACCGATCATGGCGGGGCCGGTGTCCTACGCGGTCAACGGCAGGCAGTATGTCGCCGTCATGTCCGGCAAGGGGGGGGCCTACAACCTTGCCATGCCTAGCTACGCGGCGCCTCAGCAGCGCCTTCCGGGACGCATCCTCGCTTTCCGGATCGATGGCAATGCCCGCCTGCCTGCCCGAGACAAGGCGCCTCCTGCGCCCTTCGCCCCTTCAGCCGAACGCTTCGCGCCGCAGCAGGTGGCCAGCGGGGCGAGCCTGTTCGGCAGCACTTGCGCGGTATGTCACGGCTCGGAAGGGCTGTCCTCAGGCGTGCTTCCCGACTTGCGACGGTCCGGCGCCATCGCCGATGCGGGCGTGTTCCGCCAGGTCGTGATCGACGGTGTGCTCGCGGATCAGGGCATGGTCTCGTTCCGCCAGTACCTGACGCCCACGGATGCGGAAGCAATCCGCGCCTACATCAACGACCGGGCCAGTTCAGCGAAAGCCAAGGGCGAGCCGTGAAGGCACCCAGATCATTTGCTCTTTATTTTTAAGGCATATGATCTAATATCGCAAAAACGATAATTTGGAGAGATTCTGATGGCCGATCTTGGCGCGGCGGAGCGGCTTGAGGGATTCAGCCTGCTTGATCCGATGACGCAGAGCGATCCCTTTGCGATGTACGAGGCGATGCAGGACGCGCCGGGGATCTACCGGATGCCGGAGACGGGGTTCTATATCGTCTCGCGCTATGCCGATCTGCGGGCCGTGCTGACCGATCCGGTGACGTTTTCCAACAAGGTGGACCGCGCTTCGTTGCAAGGACCGGAGAATGCCGAAAGGCTGCGCGCCTATATGGAGAGCAAGGGCTGGCCGCATATTTCCACCCTGCAACGCACCGATGCGCCGGACCATGGGCGCTACCGCAAGCTGGTGGACCGTGTGTTCACCGTCGGGCGCGTGCGGGAGATGACGCCGCACATCGAGGAGGTCGCGCATGGCCTGATCGACACCTTCGCGGCGCGTGGTGAGTGCGAATTCATCAGCGAATACGCGATGTTGCTGCCCGGCACGATTCTCGCCGAGGAGATGGGCCTGCCTTCCGATCAGGTCACGACGTTCAAGAAGTGGGCCGATGCCATGCTCGCCCCGGCATCCTACGTGATGAGCGAGGAGCAATTGCTGCGCAACGCCGACATCGAACTGGAGGCGCAGCACCACCTTGCCGCGCTGTTCGAGGAGCGCCGGGCGCGGCCGACGGGGGACTGGATTTCCGCGCTCGCCACCGCCCATGCGGATACCGAGGAACCGTTGTCGATGGCGGAGCTGCAGAGCGTGATGAGCCAGCTCATCGGCGGCGGTTTCGAATCGACGATGACCGCCATCGGGCACGCCATGATGCAATTGCTCAACCACCCCGACCAGATGGCGCGGCTGCGCGAAGATCCCAAGCGGATCAAGAACTTCGTCGAGGAAGTCATCCGCTTCGAGAGCCCCACGCAGGGCCTGCGCCGCCGCACCACGCGCGACGTGGAACTGAGCGGGACGGTGATCCCGAAGGACTCGGTGGTGATCGTCCGCTACGGCGCCGCCAACCGCGATGCCGCCAAGTTCGCCTGCCCGCACATGTTCGACATGGAGCGCAGCAACGCCGGCACCCACCTGGCGTTCGGCGCGGGCACGCACTTCTGCGTCGGCGCCGTGCTGGCGCGGCAGGAGATCGCCATCGGCATCACCGCCATCCTCGAACGGCTGGGCGACATCGAACTGGCGCGCCCGCTGACCGAGCCGATCCACCGCGCCAACTTCCTGACGCTGCCCTTGCGCGAACTGCCGATCCGGTTCCGCGCGCGCCGATGACCCGCAAGCAAGACCGCATCGAACTGTTCGTCGTCGTGAAGGGCCATGCCTTCTCGCGCGATGGCCTGGAGGCGATGCTGCGCGCCATCGGCTGCGAGCCGACTTTCGTGGACCAGCCCGCCGCCGCCGTACTGCTCAATCCCGAGCAGATGCGGCGCTACGACGCGCTGTTGTTCTACGACATGCCGGGTCTGGACTTTCGCGCCCCAGCGGCAGAGCGGCCCGGATTCATCGCACCCCCTGCGCATTTTACACAGGGTTTCGAGGGACTTATGGCCGAAGGCAAAGGCATGGTCGTGCTCCATCACGCCATTGCCGGGTGGCCCGCCTGGCCGCGCTATGCCGAGGCGATCGGGGGGCAGTTCCTCTATCGCGATGCCGTGATCGACGGCGCGCCGCGTGCCGATTCCGGCTACCTCGGCGACGTGGCCTATGCCGCGAGGATCGCCGATCCGAAGCACCCGGTCACGGCCGGATTGCCGGGGCGGATCGATCTTGTCGACGAGTTGTACCTCCAGCAGGTCTTCAACGATCCGGCGATCCACCCCCTGCTCTACCTCGACGACGAAGTGGCGCCCGAGCGGTTTCATTCGGCGCGCCGCGCCGTCCAGCGGCTTGGTGACGGCGAAGGGGAACCGTGGCGTCCCGCGCCGCTCAATCCGCTGCTGGCATGGGCAAAGCCGGCGGGAAATTCGCCGCTCGTCTATATCCAGCCCGGGGACAGCGCGCAGACTTACGAGAACCCGCATTACCGGCAACTGGTCAGCAATGCGGTGCGGTGGGTGGCGAGCGACGAGGCACGCGAATGGGCGCGGCAACGCTCGGCCCAACACACGACCTGACCGGAAAAACCACCTCGCCGTTGCGAGCGTCGCGAAGCCATCCGGAGCGGTGCAAACGGCCCTGGATGGCTTCGCTACGCTCGTAATGACGGCGGCTGAGGAGAGGCACCCAAACGGTACTTAACGGCACCTAGCGATACCCTAACGCCGCCCCAGTGGCATCCCGCGAGCACGTAAGCCGCGCTTGGACAGCCTCTATCGCAGGCACCAAAACCCGCATCTGCTGCAAAATTCGCGTGATTTAAAAAGGCAGTTGCCTTAATTTCAAACCACGATAAGTTAAGTCCGTCGCACCAAATTTAACGATACAACTGCGGCTCGAACCACGCGCAAACGCGAAAACAAGCATGGTCGAGGGGAACCTGAAATGATCGAATCGATGAACCAAAAGTCGTGCCGTGGCGCCTTGCTGGCGGGCACCGCACTGCTGTGCATCACCGGCGGGGCACAGACCGCGCTAGCGCAGGATACCGCCCAAAACGCCGCACAGGATGCTTCAGCGCCTCAGAGCGAGACCGCGCCCGCCGCGATGAACGATATCGTCGTCACCGCCCGCCGCCGTGCGGAATCGGCGCAGGAGGTGCCGGTGGCCGTCACCGTCATCTCGGCGCAGGATATCGCGCGCCGCGACCTCACCAGCCTGGAACGCATCGCCGCCGCCACGCCGCAGCTGGTGATCGGGCGCAATGTCTCGGGCTCCGGCGCGCAGCTGACCTTGCGCGGCATCGGCTCCAACTCGCTGTCGATCGGCGTCGAGCAGTCGGTCGCGGTCATCGTCGACGGCGTCTACTACGGCCAGGGCCGCACCATCAACGAGGGGTTCTTCGACCTCGCCTCGATGGAAATCCTCAAAGGCCCCCAATCGCTGTTCTTCGGCAAGAACGCGACGGCAGGCGTGATCTCGATCACCACCGCCAACCCGACCGACCACTTCACGGCGCAGATGCGCACCGGCTACGAATTCAACGCGCAGAAGGTCTACGCCGAAGGCTTCGTCTCCGGCCCGATCGGCGATACGGCGGGCTTCCGCCTTGCCGTACGCGGATCGAAGGACTTCGGATCGCTGTTCGACAACCGCGCCGGGCCGATCACCTACAACACCCGCGACACGCCGACCGCAACCACGGTGGCCCCCAACACCGCGCACACCGCCCTGCCCAGCAAGGCCGGCCCGCGCGAGCGCGACATCCTGGTCCGCGGCACCCTGCGCTGGGAGCCCACCGATGACCTGACCGCCACGGTCAAGGCCAACTACGGCTGGAACAGGACTTACGGCGGCGCGTGGAACTACAACGTGTTCGCCTGCGACGGCGGCACCAGCACGACGACGCCCGGCGTCGCCTGCACGCCCGGCTTCTACAACCGCATGAACGATCTGCCCAAGGACATCGCGGACCAGACCGCGCTGGTGAAGGACCACAACTTCAACGACTACCGTTCGTGGGGCGTCACCGGCAACATCGACTACCAGCTAGGCGACCTCGCGGTAACCTCGGTCACCAACTACAATTTCAACCGCAACCACTGGACCGCGGACATCGATTACCAGTCGTCGCCCACGGTCAACATCTGGGGCGGCGAAGTCAGCCGGTGGAAGGCGTTCAGCCAGGAATTGCGCGTGCTTTCGCAGTTCGACGGCCCGCTCAACTTCCTCGTCGGTGGCTATTACCAGAACACGAAGCGCACCTTCGACCAGGTCGTCATCAACGCCAATGCCGAGAACAGCGCCGCGCCCGAGGGCTATCGCTACGTCCAGTATGCCAAGGAATCGACGACCGACGGCGAAACCCTGTCGGGCTACGGCCAGCTGATCTGGAAGGTCATCCCCGAGATCGAGGTGACCGGCGGCGTGCGCTACATCCACGAGACCAAGGACAGCACGTTCTTCCAGCCTTACGCCAATCCGCGCTTCGCGGGCGTCAACTACGACGTGACCCGGCGCCTCGCGGCCAACCAGACGTTCACCAACTGGTCGCCCGAAGCGACGGTAGCGTGGAAGGTGACGCCGGACATCAACGTCTACGGTGCCTTCAAGACGGCCTACAAGTCGGGCGGCTTCTCCAACAGCTCGATCCTGACGCCGCGCACCGAGGCGGACTTCTTCACCTTCGATCCGGAGAAGGGCAAGGGCTTCGAGGCAGGCATCAAGACGATGCTGTTCGACCGCCAGCTGCGCTTCAACGTCAGCCTCTATACCTTCAAGTACACCGACCTTCAGGTGACCTATCTGGACTCGGCGGCGCTCAGCTACAACTCGGTCAACGCCGGTTCGGCACGCACGCGCGGCGTCGAGGTGGAGTTCGACTATGCGCCGCGCGGTCTTCGCGGGTTCGGGCTGAACGGATCGATCAACTACAACAAGGCGAATTACGGGGACGGCATCGCGCCGTGCTACGGCGGCCAGTCGCTGGCGAACGGCTGCACGCCCGGCCTGCTGGTGCCGCCGGTGCCCGCGACCGGCACGACTCCGTCGCGGCCGGGCACGCCGGGCCAGAACCTCGACGGCGTGTCCACTTTCGCCGCGCCGCGCTGGACCGCGACGCTGGGGATGAAGTACGACACCGACATCAGCGACGGGCTGACCGCCGGGTTTGGGGTCGATAGCCGCTACAGCTCCAGCTATCTGACCTCGGCCTTCGGCTCGCCGCTGTCGCGCCAGGGATCGTACATCAACCTCGACGCGCAGATCCACATCCGCACCGCCGACGAGCGTTGGGAACTGGCGCTGCTGGGCAAGAACCTGACCAACCGCTTCGTCGTCACCGGCGTCACCGACGCCTCCGGCTCGGGGCTCGGCACCGGGACCAACGCCAACCGCATCGCCGACCAGGCCGGGTTCGGCGCCATGCCGCGCACGATCGCGCTGCAGCTGACCTGGCGCATGCCCTGAGCGGCGGCCGATCATATTCACGGAGACAGCCTTGCCCCAACCCGACCTTCTCGATCTTCACGGTTCTTCGGCGCTGCAGGCGCTGACGGTCGGCGGCACGCTTGCCCGTTCCGCCGACCGGTTCGCCGACCGTCCCGCGCTCGTCTACGACGGGCGGGAGGCGACTTATGCCGAACTCTTCGCGCAAGTCGTCGAGCGGGCGCGGTCGCTGGTCGGGCTGGGGGTGAAGCCGGGGGACCATGTCGGCGTGCTGGCGCCCAACTGCTGGGACTACGTGGTCCTGTACTATGCGATCGAGATGGTGGGCGGCTGCGCGGTTCTGCTCAATGCGCGGTATCGGGCGGACGACCTCGCCTACGTCATCCCCAAGTCGCAGATCAGCCTGCTGTTCGTGGGCGGCCATGCCTGGCGGCACTGCGACTACCGGCCGATGCTGGGGGAGGTCTTTCCCGAGCTGGCCGGATGGAGCGGGGGCGAACTGTCGGTCGCAGCCGCACCGGCGCTGCGCGGCGTGATCGAACTGGGTGACGAGCGCCCCGGCAACTGGCCCGGCCTCGCCATGCTGGAAGCCGCCGCCGAGGGCGTCGGCGCCGACGCCGTGATGGAGCGGGCGGCGGCGGTCGAGCCTGACGACGTGG
>NZ_BAAILP010000178.1:22711-25185 GCF_054589055.1 Novosphingobium sp. 11B
CACGCACGGGTCGCTCAGCCGGATGGGCACCGCGATGGCGGGGCGTTTCCGGCTGACGGAGCAGGACCGGGTCTGGGACCCGCTGCCGCTGTTCCACATGTCGACGATCCTGCCGATGGCCGGGTGCCGGGCGACGGGCGCCTGCTTCATCGGCATGGGGCACTTCTCCGCCGACGAGGCGATGGACCTGCTGATCGAGCGGCGGCCGACCGTGCAGTACGCGGGTTTCCCGACGATCATCTCGGCGCTGGTGACGCATCCGCAGTTCGACCGCTACGACCAGTCGGACCTGCGGATCAACCACGTAGTCGGCCCGGTCGACCTCATGCGCCGCTACGGAACGCTGTTTCCGGGGGCGAAGTACGTCAACAGCTACGGCCTGACCGAAGGCACCGGCGTCCCCTGCTACAGCGAGATCGACGACCCCGACGACGTCCTGTTCGAAACCTCCGGCCCGATCTGCGAAGGCATGGAACTGGCGATCTTCGGCGAGGACGGCCGGATCGTCCCCGACGGCGAGCCCGGAGAGATCCGCATGCGCGGCTTCGGCGTCTTCGCGGGCTACTTCGACGATGCCGAGGCCACCGCCGCCGCCGTCGATGCCGGGGGCTGGCTCCATACCGGCGACCTTGGCCGGATCGGCGCGATGGGGCGCGTGGTCTACGAAGGGCGCCTCAAGGACATGCTCAAGATCGGCGGCGAGAACGTGGCCGCCGTCGAACTGGAGAGCTTCCTCGCCACGCACCCGGCGATCCGCATGGCGCAGGTCGTCGGCGTTCCGGACGAGCGTCTGATGGAAGTCGCCGCCGCCTTCATCGAACTCAACCCCGGCGAAGCCTTGAGCGAAGAGGACGTCGCGCGCCACTGCGCAGGCCGGATCGCCAGCTACAAGATCCCGCGCTACGTCCGGTTCGTCGAAAGCTGGCCGATGAGCGCCACCAAAGTCCAGAAATTCGAACTGCTGCGCGGCTTCACGCCGGAGCGCAAGATCGACCCGGCCGGCCTCGCGAAGTGACGGTCGTGACGCCCATCCGCGAAGCCGGCGCCGATTACCCGGAGGCCGCCCCCGAACCGCAGGGGGGATCGCGGGCGGGCTGGTATCTGATCTTCGTCCTCACCCTGGCCTACACCGCCAGTTTCATCGACCGGCAGGTGCTCAACCTGCTTGTCGGCCCGATCAAGGCCGAGTTCGGGCTCGACGATACCCGCCTCAGCCTGCTGCAGGGCCTCGCCTTCACATCGGCCTACGTCGTCATGAGCCCGGTGTTCGGACGCATCGCCGATGTCGGCAGTCGCAAGGGCGTGCTGATGTTCGGCATCGCCTTGTGGAGTATCGGCACCAGCGCCTGCGGTCTTGCGCGCAGCTACTGGCAGCTGTTCCTCGCCCGCTTCGGCGTCGGCGGGGCGGAAGCCTGCCTGACCCCGGCCGCATGGTCGATCATCGCCGACGCCTTCCCGCCGCGCCTGATCCCGCGCGCGTTCAGCGTCTACATGATGGGGCCGTATCTTGGCGGCGGCCTCGCGCTGATCTTCGGCGGATTGCTGCTGCAGGGCGCGGAAGGCTGGGACTTGTCTGCGATCCCGCTGCTGGGCGCGATGAAGCCGTGGCAGCTGGTCTTCTTCTGCGCGGGCCTGCCCGGCGTGCTGATCGCGCTGCTGCTGGTCTTCGTGAAGGAACCCGCCCGCCGCGCCTCTACCGCAAGTGCCGAGGTACAGACGATGTCGTCGGCAGAAATCTGGGCAACGTTCCGGCGCTGGCGCGGGTTCTACGGCAATTTCTACCTGGGCATGCCGCTGTTCATCATCCCGCTCTACGCCTTCCCCGCGTGGATGCCGACGGTGCTGATCCGCAAGTTCGGCGTCTCCGCCGCGCAAGTGGGTGTGCAGTACGGCATTGCCGTGCTCATCACCGGATCGCTCAGCGTGCTGGTCAGCCCCTGGGTGGCCCGCGCGGTGGAGCGCATGGGACGGCGCGACAACCTGCTTCTGGTCGCGCTGGGCGCCTCGGTCGCGATGGTGCCGCTCAGCCTCGCGCTCATGGCCGCCACCGATTACTGGACCGCCTTTGCCATCGCGACGGCGGCGAGCGTGCTCTACAGCTTGCCGCAGGCGCTTTCGTCCTCCGCGCTGCAGCTGGTGACGCCCAACCGGATGCGCGGCATCGCCTCGTCCATCTACGTCTTCGTCGTCAGCGTGGCCGGGCTGGCGCTGGCACCTACGTTCGTCGCGCTCATCACCGACCATGTCTTCGGCGACGAGGGCCGCGTGGGCGACTCCCTCGCCATCACCTGCGCCGTCGCGGCGGCAGCATCGACGGTGTTCATCGCCCGCGCCCTGCCCACGTATCGCCGGATGCTGGACGAGGCGGCGTAACCGGATGGCTTCAAACCTCCTTGGCAGCACGTCACCCTTCATCGTCATTGCGAGCGCAGCGAAGCAATTCAGGGTAGCCCTACACCGCCCTGGATTGCTTC
>NZ_BAAILP010000178.1:25316-56717 GCF_054589055.1 Novosphingobium sp. 11B
TTGATCATGTCGGCGAACAGCGGCGCATGGCGATGGTTGTAAGGCGCGGTCAGCGCGACGGTCATCTGCACCATGGTATCGTCCACCAGCGCATCGAGCGTGATGCCCTGATCGAAGTGCGGAAAGCCGCTGTCCCGCCGCATCAGCATGTTGAGGAACATCAGCTTGCACAGCCCCACGCGCAAACGCAGCTCCACCGGCGGCACGTAGTTCACGCGCTCAACGATCAGCCGGCGCACCCGGCGCAGAGCGGGCACGGGGACCTCGGGATCGTCGTAAGGGTGCGGAATGCCTTCCGCACGGGTGCGGGTGAGGTACTGGGCGAGGAAGGCGGAGTACGGATGCCGCCCGTTCTCGTCGCTGATCGTCAGGTGCGGCAGGCACATGATCTCCAGCAGCGTGCGCGCATCGCCGAGCAGCCCCGCTTCCTCGGCGCGGTCGAGCATGGCGGCGCGCAGCGGCTCGAACATCTCGGTGCGGTAGTCGAAGATCGCGTAGACCAGCGCTTCCTTGGTGCCGAAGTGGTACTGGACGGCGGTATTGTTGCCCTGCCCTGCCGCCGCCGCGATCTCGCGCAGGGCGA
The DNA here is from genome assembly GCF_054589055.1 of Novosphingobium sp. 11B. Lineage (NCBI taxonomy): Bacteria > Pseudomonadati > Pseudomonadota > Alphaproteobacteria > Sphingomonadales > Sphingomonadaceae > Novosphingobium > Novosphingobium sp. 11B. The sequence goes on from NZ_BAAILP010000178.1 coordinate 25,900, forward strand.
CGCCGTCGATCCCGCGATCGGCGAAGAGCTTCTCGGCGGCCTCGATGATCTTGATCCGCGTCGCGGCGGAAGTGACGTGGCGGCGACGGCCGCGTTCGGGAGCGGCCCCACGGTCATCGGCGTCGGTTCGGATAGTGTCGTGCATGGCATTACCCTCCTGTCCCGAGTGCCCGGCTTCGGCAAGCCCCCCAAGGGTCGCCCTGTCGATCATGACCACCTCACCGCGCCGGGCGCAAGCCCCCGCAGTGCAGCATCGTACCTATCAGGCGGGTCAGGCCCGCAATTTTCCCGGGAGAGCATGTCATGAATGACGAAAAGGTCGCCGTAATTACCGGCGCCGCACAAGGCATCGGCCGCGCCATCGCCGAAAAGCTGGCGGCGACAGGGCACCGGCTGGCGCTGCTCGACGTCAAGGGCCTCGATGCCGTCGCCGATGCCCTGCCCGGCAGCCTCGCCCTGCGCTGCGACGTGGCCGACCCGGCCAGCGTCGAGGACTGCGTGGGGCGCATCGCCGCCGAGTGGGGCCATGTCGACGTGTTGGTCAACAATGCCGGGATCAGTCCCAGTCACGGCGGCCGCTCGCTGCCTGTCGAGGAGACCGATATCGACGAATGGCACCGCGTGATCGCGGTCAATCTCACCGGCACCTTCCTGATGTGCCGGGCCGTGCTGCCGGTGATGAAGCCGCGCGGATGGGGCCGCATCGTCAACTTCTCCTCGCAAGGCGGCCGCATGCGCTCGCGCCTGTCGGGCGCGCACTACGGCGCGACCAAGGCAGGCGTGATCGGCTTTACCCGCGTACTCGCCGGGCAGGTCGGCGCCCACGGCATCACCGCAAACTGCATCGCGCCGGGCCGCATCGTCACTCCGCAAAGCGAAGGCTTCGGCGACAAGGACACATACACCGACGACATCCCCGTCGGCCGCCTCGGCGAGACCGACGACATCGTCGCGGGCGTGGAGTACCTGATCTCCGAGCGTGCCGCCTTCGTCACGGGGACGGTGCTGGACGTCAACGGCGGGTTCTTCATGCCGTAATTCTCCAAAAAACAATCCCGTGACAAATATTTAACCTGACCAAAGACGCACTTGTGTAATACCGCCTCTACAATGGCTTAGGGCGTGGTTGCGACTGCCACGCTCTTCGAACGGGGGACTACTGGTGCGATCGAACAAGACGTGGACGGCATGCGCGTGCGTGCTGGCTCTGCTGGTGACTTCATGCGGCGGCGGCGGGAGCGGAGGCGGTTCCACGCCGACGCCAACGCCGACCCCTGCCCCCACTCCGACACCCACGCCGGTCGCCGGGTGCTCGCTGCGCGAACGGCAGGACTGGGCAGAAGCGCAGCTGCGCGAATGGTATCTCTTCCCCGAGACCCTGCCCGCGAACGCCAATCCCGCAGCCTACACCACGCTCGACGACTACATCGATTCGCTGACCGCCAATGCCCGCGCCCAGAACCGGGACCGCTTCTTCACCTATCGCACCTCGATCGCGGAAGAGAACGCCTATTACGAGCAGGGCTCCTCGGCCGGGCTCGGCGTCCGCCTGGGCGTCAATTCCGCCGCTCGCCGCCTGTTCGTGATCGAGGCGTTCGAAACCGGTCCGGGGGCGACTGCCGGGATGCGGCGCGGCACCGAAATCCTCGCCATCGGCACCAGTTCGGGCAACCTGCAGACCGTGCAGTCGCTTTGGGTGGCAGGCGGCGTCAACGCGGTCGCCGATGCGCTCGGCCCGGACGAGGCGGGCGTTACCCGCGTGCTCCAGATCAGCGACGCCAGCGGAACGCGCAACATCACCGTCGCCAAGCGCGACTTCGCGCTGCAGCCGGTGTCCAGCACTTACGGCTACAAGGTGATCGACCAGGGCGGGCGCAAGGTTGGCTATCTCAACTTGCGCACCTTCATCTCCACCGCCGAGCCGCAGATGCGCACCGCTTTCGCCGCCTTCCGTGCGGCGGGCGTGACGCAGCTGGTGGTGGACTTGCGCTACAACGGCGGCGGGCTGATCTCCGTGGCCGAGCTGATGGGCAACCTGATGGGCGCCAACCGCACCGCGTCGGACGTCTTCTCCCACACCGTCTTCCGACCGGAAAAGTCCGCCGAAAACACCACGGCCTACTTCGCGGCGCAGGCCGAATCGGTCGCGCCGACGAAGATCGCCTTCATCACCTCGGGCGGCACCGCCTCGGCGAGCGAACTCGTGATCAACGCCTTCCTGCCCTACCTCAATGCCGATGTCGCGCTGATCGGCGCGAATACGTACGGCAAGCCGGTGGGCCAGATCGCGATCGACCGGCCCTCATGCGACGACCGCCTGCGCATCGTGGCGCTCAAGACGCAGAACAGCGCGGGCGAAGGCGACTATTTCAACGGTCTGGCCGACCGCATGAAGAGCACCTGCACCAGCAACGACGACATCAGCTACGACATGGGCGACCCGCGCGAGGATTCGACCCGCGTGGCGCTGCAGTTCCTGTCCGGCCAGAGCTGCACGCCGATCATCGGCCAGAGCATGGCACGCATGGCGGTGACGGCGGACACCTCGGAAAAGCGCGACATCCTCGCCCCGGCGCGGCCCAGCACCCCGCAGCGCGAGGTGCCAGGTCTGTTCTGAAGCACGGTCCGCGCCCATCACATCGTCGTCTTTCCCGCGAAGGCGGGAACCCATCTCCTGACGGTGCCTGTTGCAAGAGCGTCAGTTGGGTCCCCGCCTTCGCGGGGACGACGACGAATATGCGGCACGCTTCCAGGCTCTGACGGCAGCATGACCTCCCCTTTTGCCCGGTTGCGGCCGGGCGGGGACTCCTTGACCCTGCGGTTGCCGGTCTACGGCACCACGGGAAAGAGGAGAGGCCATGAAGCGCGCATTGTTCCAGCAGGCCTGGTTCGTGAACAGCATCGACGAGGCCGCGCAGAAGTGGTCCGACGCCTTCGGCGCCGGGCCGTTCTGCATGGTCCGCCACCACCACTGCGACGAGTTCACCTATCGCGGCACCACCGAGGAAGCGGACGTTTCCTATGCCTTCGGCTATCTCGGCGACATGATGATCCAGTTCATCGAGCAGCACGACGACAAGCCCTCGATCTACCGCGACATGTTCGCGAAAGGCGAGGAAGGCTTCCACCACATCGCCTACCTGGTCTCGGACTTCGCGGGCGAGCGGCAGCGCTGGATCGACATGGGCTATCCGCTGGCCACCGAACTATGGGCGGACGAGGTCAACGCGGCCTACTTCGATACCCGTGCGCTGAACGGCGGCTTCACCGAGATCCACGGCGACCCGCCGCACATCATGGGCCTCTTCGCGCACTGGAAACGGCTCCACGACGCGCGCACGGCGGACACCCCGGCGGCCTACGAAATGCAGGACCTCGCGTTCTACCGGCGCGCGCCTTTGCTGGAGACGGCCTGACCCCGGATTACGCGCGGCCCTCCATCTCCGCCCACGCCCGTGCGAAGGCCCGGGCGTTCGCGGCGATCTCGGCGGTGGTCATGCCGACCTTGTAGAGCGCCGAGCCAAGGCCGAAGCCGTCCGCGCCCGCCTGGCGCCAGGGCTCCATATTGGTCGGCGAGATGCCGCCCACAGCCAGCAGCGGCACGTCCTTGGGGAGCACGGCACGCTGGGCCTTGACCACCGCGGGGCTGGCGGCCTCGGCCGGAAACAGCTTGAGGCCGCTTGCCCCCGCCGCGAGCGCCGCGAACGCCTCGCTCGGCGTGAAGTAGCCCGGCAGCGAGACGAGGCCGCGACGGGCGCTCTCGGCGATCACGGCGACGTCGGTATTGGGCGAGACGATCATCGCGCCGCCCGCGTCCTGCACCTCGGCGACCTGCCCGACCGTCAGCACCGTGCCCGCGCCGACGATCGCCCGGTCGCCGACGCGCCGCGCCAGCTTCTCGATGGTGACGAGCGGGTCGGGCGAATTGAGCGGCACTTCGATCAGGCGGAAGCCCGCCTCGACCAGAACGTCGGCGGCGGCCTCGATTTCGTCGGAGCGAATGCCGCGCAGGATCGCGACGAGGGGAAGCTGCGCAAGCGCGGTGGCAAGGTCGATCATGGAGTCATATCCCGGATGCGGGTGATGCCGGCGATGAAGGCAGCGTGACTGTCGACGACGACTGCCTCTCCCCCGGCGATTGAAATGGCGGCGGAATAGAGCCGCGCGAGCAGCCCGTCGGCGAGGAGGTAGACGGTCTCCCCCGGCTTGATCCGGGCGCGGCAGTCGGTGCCGAGCAGCAGGCCGCTGACATAGGCCGCCGCCGTGCCGGGAGCCCGCGCACCCAGTACCGAGGCCGCGCGCACGCCGAACAGCGCAGCGAGCAGGTCACCGTCGGCGCTGGCCTCGACGCCCTTGCGGAACTCCGCGTCGGCATCGACTTCTCCGGTCATCTCGCTGCCGATCAGCGAATGGGCCTTGAGCATGGCGAACATCTCGCCCGTCATGGCGGTGGTGAAGTCGGCCAGCGCGCCGCCCCGCATGACCGCCCATTTGGCGTGGGTTCCGGGCTGGCACAGCAGAGCCTCGGCAGGCGCCAGCCCTGCCGCAACGGCGCCGAGAAGCTGAACTTCCTCGCCGCGCATCACGTCCTGTCGGCCATTCCTGTCGCGGCAGACGCCGGGGACTATGGCGACGCCCTCGACCGGCGAGACAAGCCCCGCCGCAAGCTCGGCGATTCCGGCAGGCGCGGCGACGTAGCCCGCGTCATGCCAGCCACGGTTGGAGCCGACCATGCCCGCCAGCAGCATCGGCAACCCGCCGTGCCGTGCGCGCAAGTCCGCGACGGCAGCAGGAAAACCACCCTCCGGGACCGAGAGTATGCCCTTGTCGTCCCGCTCGGCGGCGACGATCTCACCCCCCTCGATCACATAGGCGCGGCGATTGGTCGTGCCCCAGTCCACGGCGATGAAGGCGCTTGTCACCAGATCACCGCGCAAATCACGCAAGGCACCAGAACCACGGCAATCGCTCCTGCATTGGAACGGGTAGACGTCGCATAGCGCCCGTCTTCCGTCGAGATCGTATCCTTGCCGGGCCTCTTCATGGGCAACTGCATAAGAGAACGTATTTATAATATCAATCGTCACAATGACGCCGCAGCACTGTCAGCCCCCGTGGCTGAAGAACTCGACGATCGCGCCTTCAGGAGAGCGGACCGCGAACAGCGTGACGGTTCCGTAAGGCGCGATCACGAACGCCGCTGGTTCGATATGGAGTGACCCGCCCCGGCCGACGATCGCTGCGGCATAGGCACTGGCATCCTCCATTTCGAAGCGCAGGCACAGGATACCGACATTGGGCGCCGCGCAGTCGGCGTCGCAGCGGCGGCCGTACATCGCGGCGTTGTGGATCAACTCGACTCCGCCTACCGACGGCCCCGGCGGGTTGAAGATCACCACCCGGCGCTGCGCCCCGATCGCGGCGGGCAGCGGCAGGCCGAGCACATCGGCACCCGGCTCGGCCACGCCCTCGACCATGAAGTCGAGGTCCTTGTGCCAGCCCAACACGTCCACGTAGAACGCGATGGCGCCTTCGATATCCGCCACCATCTGGGTCGAATTGAACACCGGCGAAAGCCTGCCCGAAGGATCGAGCCCCGGCACTTCGGGCGAATAACGCTGGATCACCGCGAGGTTCAATCCGTCCGGGCCGATCGCCACGACCTGCCGGACCGAGAAGTGCGCCTCGCTGTAGTCCACCGGCTCACCGAACGCCGTCCAGCCGTGGCGCTGCAGCCCGCGATAGACCTTATCGACGTCGGCCGAGAACATATCGACGTCGAAGATGCCGCCGGTGTCCCAGGTCCGCTGGCTGGAACGCATGACCTTCTGCTCCACCCCGTGGAAGCGCACCAGCCTGAGCGCGCCGCGCCCGGATACGGTGTTCTGCGGCACGAACAGCGCCTGCTCGATCCGCGTGCACTGCTGCGGAACATGCCATGCCGCGAACTGGGAAGGCGGAGCATCGGGCAAGTTGACGCGGTCATAGCCGCACACCTGCATTAAAGGCGCCGCCAGGCGTTCGATGTCGAAGGTGCTGACGACGGCTTCCTGAATGGGCTGGATGATCATGACCGGAAGATTGATCGCGGCTTGAGGCCCATGTCCCACGAGCGCGCGCCAGTGTCCGACTGGCGAAGAAACCTCAGCGCTTCGAAGCGACCTCGGGAATGTCACTGGCGACCATCTCGCTGCGGTCGCGGGCAATCGACCAGAGGCGGCGCTTCGCCTTCGGATCCCAGTCGATCGCCTGCCCCGGCGTGGCGATGGCGAAGGTCTCTACCAGTTCGAGGCGCGAGCCCGCTTCCGGCAGGCGCAAGGCGTAGAGCTCGGGGCGATCGTGGCCGGTCACGTAGATCAGCCCGTCCACGCCCCAGCTCATGCCGGAGCAGCTCTTGGGCGCCATGCGGGCGAGAACCTCCTCCGGGAAGGCCCAAGTCTGCTCGATGCGGAACTGTTCGTCCATCCGCGCCAGCACGGTGTAGCGATAGTCGCGCACCGGCTCGCCACCCTTGCCCTCGTAGTTCGCGAAGACCGCCCACCACTTGCCGTCGTGCCGGTCGATCACGGTCAGCGATCCCGGGCCGAAACCGAGGCTGATGGTGCCGGAATGGCGCAGCGGGCGGGTGTCGAAGATCTCGATCGCGCTGGTCTGCGGCACCGCCGGGTAGTTGGAGGCGGCGCAGTAGAGCTTCGTCTGAACGACCGTGCAGCTGTTCATGTGGGGGAACAGGCGGCGCTCGCCCTGCCACTGGTCCACCTTTTTTCCGTCCGAGAGACGGTATTTGCCGATGCGGTCGTTGTCGATCGCGTAGACGAACGTGCCGTCCGATGCGGCGCCCTGATGCGCCTCGGGCGCGGCCATCCGCATCGCCACGGGTGCCGCATCGGCGAGTACCGCCGCCGAGGCAAAAAGGGGAAGGACAGACAGCAGACGGATCATGGATGCGCACCTTCGAATGGGTCGCCGAGCGCTTACGACGGTCATGCTACGCTACCATGTCGCAGCGCATTTGCATGAAATCGCATGCGGGTTTGCATCTTTCCTGTTGCCCGATCCATCCCGGACAAGGCAGGAGGAGTGCAATCTCTTCGCAATTGCACACGGAAAATCAGTTTGGCCGCCAGCCCCGCCCGCAAGCGCCCCGAGCGCGCCCCAGTCCGCAAGACCGCCGAAAGCGCGCCCACCCGCCAGTCGATCAAGAGCGCCCAGACGCGCGGACGGCTGATCGAGGCGACGATCCAGTGCCTCGTCAAGGTCGGCTATTCCGGCACGACGACGCCGCTGGTCGCGGTGGAAGCCGGATTGTCGCGCGGGGCGATGCTCCACCATTTCGAGAACAGCGCGACGCTGATCCGCGCCACCATCGTCGAACTCCACGAGCGACGCCTGCGGGCCTTCCGCCGCTCGTCCGAAATCACCGAGCATGAACCCGCGACGATGGTGACGGCGTACTGGAAGCAGGTTCAGAAGCCCGCCTTCGTCGCCTTCCAGGAACTGGCGATGGCCGCGCGCACCGATGCCGATCTTGCCCAGATCATGCGCCCGCTGCAGGTCGAATACCGCGAGCGCTTCAATGCCGAGGCGATCGCCCTCTTCCCCGAATGGCAGTCCGAGCCCGAGCATTTCGCGCAGGCCATGGCCCTTTCGCAGACGCTGATCGAGGGTATGGCGACCGGCCTGATGACCGGCGCGCTCGACGAGGCGATGGTGCCGCACATGCTCAAGATGCTGGAAGATCAGGTCCGCACCCTGCGGCCCGCCTGAAGGCCCGCCCCTGCCGAGCTACCCTAGCGGCGGCATCACCGATGCGCTCTCGGTCACGGTGAAGGCGCGGACCCGGCTGCGGTCGAACAGGTTTTCCTCGTCCTCGGCGATCATCGCGGCGACTTGCGGATCGCCCCTGCCGAGCTACCCTAGCGGCGGCATCACCGATGCGCTCTCGGTCACGGTGAAGGCGCGGACCCGGCTGCGGTCGAACAGGTTTTCCTCGTCCTCGGCGATCATCGCGGCGACTTGCGGATCGCCCAGCGCAGCAAAGCAGGCATCGCGCGTCGCCGCGTCGGGGAAGTCGATTTCCATCACCACGTCGTGATCGAACGGCTGGTCCGTCCCGTCCATCGGCGAGAGAAACCGGCGCACGTAGCGCGTGGCGTAGCCCGCCAGCACCTTCTCGCCGATCACGCGGTGGCGGCTTTCGTAGTAGGCGCGGAAGTCCTCGACGCTCATGCCTTCGCGGCGCTTGAGGAGCGTGATCACGGTAACCGTCATGCCAACACGCCCATCCACTCGCGCATCCCGTCAAGCACCGCCTTCGCCCGCAGCGCCGGGTGCGAGAACGCCTCGCGTAGCGCCGCCGAGCGCAGTTCCAGCGATAGCGGAATCCCTTGCGGCAGAGCCTGCAGCATCGCCGCCAGCGGCAGCGCGCCCTCGCCCGGCTGTTCGCGCAGGTCGATGGCATCGGTGATGACCGCGTCGAAGTTCGCCGGATCGGGCCGTTCGGCCCGCGCGTCGCAGAACTGGGCGTAAGGCAGCAGCGCCGGATCGATGGCCGCGATCTGATCGACCGTCGTGCCGGAGCGGTCGACGTGGATCGGATCGACCAGCACCGCGCGCAAGGGATGCTCCACCCGGTCGAGAATGCCGAGCGCCTGGCTCAGGGTCTTCACCTCGGTGAATATGCCGAATTCCAGTGCCACGCGCATTCCCGATCCCTCGGCATGGCGGCACAGGGCGGAGAGGCGCTCGATCGTCTCGCCCTCCTCGTGCGAGGATACGCAAAGCACGTTGGCCGCGCCGAGCTGCGCGCCGACGTCCAGCACCTTGCGGTGATCGTCGAGCGTGGTGTCGGGGCGAATCCACACGACCTCGACGTCGAGCACCGGCAGGCCGGTGCGCTGCAATGCTGCGCGCGCATCGCGGGTATGCTGCGCGGTCCATTCGAGCGGATCGACCCAGAGGCCGACCGCGTCGAACCCGGCGGCGGCACCTGCCTCGATCACGTCCACGGCGCCGAATTCGGGCAGGACGCCGGAGGCGAGGGATAGTTTATGCATTGTTTTTTCTCCCTTGGGCGCGCCCCATCTGGCCCACCCCGTCCGGCTAGTTCGCTGCGCTCTCAAGCCTCCCGGCCCTCCCGCGAGCGGGAGGGCTAGGCGCAGGTCTATCATCCCCCTCCCGCTTGCGGGAGGGGACAGGGGTGGGCGCGTATCACATCACCGGTTCGGGCAAGGAGGCATCATCCGCCAGATACCAGTTCAGCCACTCATGGAAGTACTGGTTCCCCCGTTCGTTCTTGCCAAACGTCAGGTCGTCATGCGCGCCCGATTCGAGGCCCTTCTGGATCTCAAGGCCGATCACATAGTCTTCCTCATACGTAACATCGCGGAAGAAGTTCATCGCCGCTTCCACCGCCTCGCGGTCCGCCTCATCCTTGACCGGATTGCGACGCAGGTAGTTCAGCACGGTGCGGTTCTCGGCGGGCGTCGGTCCGGGGAACAGCTGCGCGACTTGCGTGATCTCCGGCGCGATGAAGATCGAGACGTTGGGGAAGAAGATGCGCACGAAATCGTAGCCGTAGTTCTCGCGGTTGCCCCATTCCTCGCGGGGCACGTCCCTGAGCTGCTCGGCGATCGAATGCTGCGGGAAGCCGATGCGGATGTTCGGCCCGAAGCCCTCGTAATGCGTGCAGTTCGACGGCGTGCGCGGGAAAATCGTCTCGGGGTGCAGCGACTTGAAGTGGTAACCCTCCAGATAGCCGTCGAAGGCGATCTTCCAGTTCGCCCCGTGGATCGTGCGGTTGCCGAGATACGTCCAGTTCGCGAAATCGAGCGCGTCGAAATCCTCGAGGAAGTCCTTGAAATAGTGATCGAGGTCCATCGGCGCGTTGGGCGTCAGGCACACGAAGATCATGCCGCCGCGTTCCTCGCACGGCAGTTCGCGCAGGCCCATCGCGCCCTTGTCCACCTCGCCGAAGGTGCCCGGCTCCGAAATGCCGATCAGCTTGCCGTCGGCGCCATAGGTCCAGGAGTGGTACTTGCAGGTGAAGCGCGAGCAGTTGCCCTTGCCGTCCGGCGCGACCGGCGCGCCGCGATGCGAGCAGACGTTGAGGAAGGCGCGCACTTTGCCCTGCTTGTCGCGGTTGATGAGCACGGGCGAGCCGACCGCGTCCATCGCCTTGTAGTCGCCGGGATTCGGCAGTTCGGCGGTGAAGGCCAGCATCAGCGGCACGCGCTTGAAGACCAGTTCCAGCTCGGCCTTGAACTGGTCCTTGTCGGTATAGCTGCCGGTGGGCACGCGCAGCGGCCGCGCGGTCTGGAAGGTCTTCTTGTTCGCCACGTAGTCGAGCATGATCTCGGCCACGTCACCAATGCGCTTTACGCGTTCCACGGTCTTCTCCCGGTAATTTATACGTCGATCCTGCGCGAGCCGCCCGGTCGCCACAAGCTGCGCAAGGTGATAGGCGACAGGGGGGCGCACAGTGCGGCACTCAGGGGATCATGATGGAGAGGAAGAGCCCCCCGTGGGCATGGCTTGAAACCCCACCGCCGCATCTGGCTGCTTACGCCGGAACGGACTTGTGGGACGAACGCACGATCGCCGAGCAGGCGAGCGCGCTGGCCGAGGCCGACCCCGGCTTCGTGTGCCTGATCGAAGGCGACGTGACCGTCACCCGCGCGCAGGCCGTAGCCGATGCCGAGGCGCTGAGCGCCGCGATGCATGCGCGCGGCCTGCGGCCGGGAGACGTCATCGCCTTCCAGGTGCCCAACTGGCGCGAGGCGATGGTGATCAACCTGGCCGCCGCGATGTCGGGCCTCGTCGTCAACCCGATCGTGCCGATCTACCGCGACCATGAAGTCTCGTTGATGCTGGCGGACTGCGGCGCGCGGGCGTTCTTCGTCCCCTCTTCGTTCCGCAAGTTCGACTATGCGGCGATGGCGCGGCGACTCGCAGGCGTGCTGCCGGACCTGGCCCATGTCTTCACCGTGCGCGGCGAAGGCTCGGACGATTACGCAGCGCTGATCGAGGAAGGGCGCGCCCTCTCCTTCGCCCGGCCAAAAGTCGATCCGCTGGGCGTGAAGATGGTGCTCTATACCTCGGGCACCACGGGGCGGCCGAAGGGCGTGCTGCACAGCCACGTCTCGATCGCCCGCATCCTGCGCGAGAGCGGGCACTACTGGGGCCTGACCGAAGGCGAGGCGACGCTGATGCCCTCCCCCGTCACGCATGTCTCGGGCTATGCCAACGGGCTGGAGGCGCCGTTCATCTGCGGAATCCGCACGGTGCTGATGGAAAGCTGGAACGCGGAGCAGGCACTCGCCCTGATCGACCGGCACCAGGCGGTCGGCACCGTCGCCGCCACGCCGTTCCTCGTCGAGCTGGCGGCCGCCGCCCGCGCGCGCGGCAATCGTCTGCCCAGCTTCCGCTTCTTCGCCTGCGGCGGCGCGGCGGTTCCGGCGGACTTGATCCCCGCCGCCAATGCCGCGTTCGACCACTGCCGCGCCTTCCGCGTCTTCGGCGCCTCCGAAGTGCCGCTGGTGACGTTCGGCTGGCCCAACGTCGAGGCGCTGGCCGCGACGACCGACGGCGCCATTGTCGATTACGAGGTGCGCATCGTCGATCACGAGGACCGCGACCTGTCCGACGGCCGGGAAGGCGAAATCCTCGCGCGCGGCCCCGGCATGATGCTGGGCTATGCCGACGAGGCGCAGACCCGCGAGGCGATCACCACGGACGGCTTCTTCCGCACCGGCGACCTCGGCGTGCGGAGCGAAGACGGCGCGATCACCATCACCGGCCGCAAGAAGGACCTCATCATCCGCGGCGGCGAGAACATCTCTGCCAAAGAGATCGAGGACGTCCTGCACGCCCACCCCGCCGTGCGCGAGGCGGCCGTCGTCGCCATGCCGCACGAGCGCCTGGGCGAAGGCGTCTGCGCCTACGTCATCGCCGATGGCGAGGCGCCGAGCCCGCAGGCGCTCGCCGCACACATCGCCGACAGCGGGCTGGCGAAGCAGAAAATTCCCGAGAGGTTCGAATTCCGCGAGGATTTCCCGCGCACGGCTTCCGGCAAAGTGCGCAAGGACCTGCTCCGCGCGGATGTGAAGGCGCTGGTGCCCTAATTCCTCCCCGAGCTTGTCTCGGGGAGGTGGCAGCCCGTCAGGGCTGACGGAGGGGGAATTTTCCGAACTCTCCCCCTCCACCACCGCTTCGCGGCGGTCCCCCTCCCCGAGCAAGCTTGAGGAGGAATAGGAACCGGAACTGGCGACGGCATCCTTGGATACCGCCGCCGGCCCTTCCTCCCCAGGAAACTCTCAGCCCGCAGCCATGGCGGCTGCGACGGCCGCGTCGATTTCGCTCTTCATCGGGTTGCGGCGCAGCGTCAAGCCGCCATTTACCTGCAGGTTCTCGCCGGTCATGAAGCACTCATCGCTGGAAAGCCAGACGACGGCGGCCGCAATGTCGTCGCTGGTGCCGATCCGGCCGAGCGGATAGCCCGCAAGGAAGGCGTCGAACAGGCCCGGCACCTGCTTGGCGTCCGAAGTCATCGGCGTGTCGGTCAACCCCGGCGAGATCGAATTCGCGCGCACGCCTTCCGCCCCGAACTCGTGCGCCACACAGCGGATCACGTGATCGGCCCCCGCCTTGGTGCCCATGTAGGCGGCATGGTCGTTGAGCATGATCGTCGCCGTCGCGGAGCTGATCTGGATCAGCGAGCCCCCGCGTCCGCCCTTGCTGCGCGCCATCTTGCCCACCATCGACTGGTAGAAGTGGAAAGGCCCGACATACTGCAGCATCGTCATCGCCATCAGTTCGTCATGCGTGGTTTCCAGGAAGCCCTTCAGGAGCCCCCAGCCGGTGGCATTCACCGCAATGTCGATGCCGCCAAGCTGCTGCGCGGCGCTGTCCGCCAGAGCATCGACGCTGGCCTTGTCGGTCAGGTCGCAGGCGCTCCACTTGCAGTCATGCTGCACGGCGAAATCGGCCAGCACGTCTTCCTTGCGGCCGGAAACGAGCACGCTGGCGCCCTCGTCCATCAGGCGCCGGGCGATATGCTGGCCCATGTTGTCGGGGCTGCTGGCGCCGAGGACAACGGCGCGCTTTCCTTCGAGGCGCTTCATGACACTCTCCCGTCGAATTGTTGCGGCCCCCGCGCTAGCACGGCGGGGCTGCGGTCATTCCTGACCAAAGAAATAGTGGCCATGCCGCGCCCGAGCGGCGACACCACGGCATCTGACAAGAAACCACGCGCGTGGCAGAGGAGCGCAAGACATGGATCTCGGACTGAAGGGCCTCAAGGCCATCCTCGTGGGCGCGAACGGCGGCATCGGCCGCGTAGTCGCGCATGTGCTGTCAGCCGAAGGCTGCGACATCGCCATCTGCGGCCGCTCGCAGGACAAGGTGGACAACGTGCTGTCGGAGGTCGCCGCTTCCGGCGTGAAGACCTACGGCGAGGCGCTTGACGTCACGCAGGTCGAGGCCGTCCCCGCCTTCGTCGACAAGGCGGCCGAGGCGCTCGGCGGCTGCGACATCTTCATCAGCTTCACGTCCACCAACCTCGGCGAAGACACCGACGCCGCGTGGGAAGCCGTGATCCAGGCCGACATCCTGCCGATGCGGCGCGGCATCGCGGCGGCCCGCCCGCACCTTGCCAAGTCGGACAACGCCGCGATCGTGTGCTTCAGCTCGACCGGCGCGGTCGAGGAATTCATGGGCGTCCAGCCCTACAACGCCCTCAAGGCCGCCGTGATGAACTATTCCTCGTCACTGGCGCAGGCGCTGGCGGGCGAAGGCATCCGCGTGAACTGCATCACCCCGGGCCCGGTCATGACCGAGGACGGCCCCTGGCCCAAGATCCAGGCCGCCATGCCGGACTTCTACAACGCGACGCTCGCCAACATGCCCTCGGGCCGCTTCACCACCGGCGAGGAACTCGCCAAGGCGGTGGCTTTCGTCGTCTCGCCGGCGTGCAAGGCGATGACCGGCGCCAACATCCTGGTCGACAACGGCTATACCAAGCGCACCCAGTTCTGACGGTTCAACCTCCCTCCAGAGGATCATGCGGCGGGCCAAGGCCCGCCGCTTTTTTTGGGGGACATCGCAGTCCCTGCAACACCCTATCGGCTTGCGTTTCGAAGCCCCAGGTTTTTGGCATAAAGAGCAGAACCATAGCCGGGCGAGAACATCGGCTCGTGCAGGGAAAAGCCATGGGCGCTTGCGATGCGGAGGAACTCTTCGCGGACCCGGGCTTCACGGCTCAGCACGCCGCCCGACCACGATAGCGGGACAGCCGTGCCTTCCGCAAATCCAAGCGCCGCGCGCAGTGCCAGGGCCATGTCCCCCAGTTCGCGCGCCGCTTCGTCGAGGATGGCCCCCGCCGCCTCGTCTCCGGCCATGGCGGCATCGGAGACCAGTCCGGCCAAACCCGCGATCTCGCTACGCCCCATGCCTGGCGGCCCCATGACTCGCCCGCACACGTCGAGGTCGTCCTCGAGCGACAGCGCGGTGCGGAGCGTTTCGTGGAGCGGCCCGCGCGGAGTGCGTCCGTCGCTCATGCGGGTGAACAGCGCAAGCCCCTTGATGGCGATCCAGTAGGCCGATCCCTCATCGCTGAAGACTTCGCCCCAGCCACCGGCGCGGGCAGCCTTGCCCTGCCGTTCGCCATAGCCGATCGAGCCGGTCCCGGCGACGATGTTGATGCCGTCCTCGCCGCCCAGCGATCCGGCCCAACCGCAGACCATGTCGTTGCCGACATCGTAGCGATCATGGCCCAGCACCGCGCCGCATGCCGCGTGGATGCGCGGATCGATGTCGCGGTCCTCGCCATAGGCAGGCAGGCCGAAGAACGCATGGTCGATGCCCTGCGGCGTGATGCCGATCGCCGCGCAGACTTGCGCGGCGCCGGTTTCGAGCCGCCGCACCACTTCGTCGAAGCCGACCTGGAGATGATAGGTCGTGCCCGCCAGAGCGGTGGCGAGCACCTCTCCACCGCCGTCGATGCAGACGAACTCGGTCTTGGTGCCGCCGCCATCAACGCCGAGGAAGACGCCGCCGCTCATACTGGTTGCGCGTGGATCCGCACGCCCTGGACAACGCGGTTGACGGTGCCGCTGGCGTTCGGGCGATCAGGCGTGAGGCCCAGTTCGATCGAAACGGCAAGGCCGAAAAGCTGCGCGGGAACGATGAACGGGAACAGCAGGTCCGCATCCACCGCGCCCAGCAGGCCGGGCACCGATACGTCGGCCTTGTCATCCGGGTTGGTCGAAACCACGACCACTGCCCCGCTGTGCCCGTCGGCCTTCAGTTCGGCGATGATGTCGAGATCGTAGAGCCGGGTCAGCGGATCGTTGGAGACGAAGACCACCGCCAGCGTCTCACCGTCGATGATCGTCTTGGGGCCGTGGCGAAAGCCCAGCGCGGTGTCGAACGCCGTCACTACCGCACCGTCGCTCAGTTCCATCAGCTTGAGCGCCGCCTCGCGCGCCAGCCCCTTGAACGGGCCGCTGCCGAGGTATACGACCCGCTTGAAACCGCGCTCGGCCAGCGTCTCCACCACCGGCCCGCTCTGCGCATGGGTGGCGGCCACGGCGGAGGCGATCGCCTCGATGCGGCCGTCCAGCGCCGCGATCCCGCTCAGGATCGAGAGCGCGGCGAACATCATCGCGCTGAAGCTGGACGTCATCGCAAAGCCCCGGTCGTGCGTCGCCTCGGGCAGCACGACGACATGGGTGTTGCCACCGCTGCGCTGCGCCAGTTCACCCTCGGCATTGCAGGTGATAACGAGGTGATAGGCCTGATCGATATGCGCGTCGACCAGATCGACGGCGGCCACGCTCTCCGGGCTACTGCCTGAACGCCCGAACGAGACAAGCAGCGTCGGCACCTCGCGGCGGAGGTAAAGCGCGGGCGAACTGACGATGTCGGTCGTCGCGATCGCTTCCACCGAACGGCCGAGCACGCCCGAGAGCCACGGAGCCAGACACTCGCCGATGAAGGCCGAGGTGCCTGCTCCTGTCAGCACGATGCGCGCATGAGGGTTGGGCAGGATCGGGCCGGTGAAGGCTTCGATCGCGGCCTTGTTCGCGCTCAGGATCGCTTGTGTCGCGCGCAGCGTTTCGGGCTGCTGCGCGATCTCCCGGCGAGTCCAGGGTTCGGCGTCGTTGCCCGGCGTTCCGGGAACCAGCAGGGCGTCAGGCATCGGGGTGGCAAGCTCCATGATAGGCGTCGAGAGTGGCGGCGATATGCGCCATGACAAGGTCTGCGGGATCGAGCGACGCGGTCCCGGCGCGCACTGCCGCATAGGCAAGCGGCAAGTGCTGGCTGACCAGCGGCAGCGAGGGCACCATGTCGCGCAAGTTGGCGAACAACTGCTCCTGCGCGGCGACGATGCGCGCGTCGGGCCAGTAGTAGCGGATGCGGTCGGAAAGGCTGTACTGCAGCTGCAGGCTCAGCGCCGCCCCTTGCGCATGGTAATACTTGCGCCAGTTACCCGGCTCGGCGCGCATGCGCTCCAGCGCGACTTCGCGAAGCCCCGCACGGCGAGGAGCCGGTACGGTTTCCGCCTCGATCGCATCGAGCGCCCAGAGCGCCTCACGCAGCGCGAATGTCACGCCGGGGCCGACCTTGAGCACCGCGAAATGATCGCGCACCAGCGCGGCAAGCGCCTCGGCGGTCTGATAATCGGTCGAATGCGCTTCGTAGACCAGCCCCGCGACCGGCTCGATCGCGCGGCTCAGTCCGGTGGCGCGCTCGGGACGGTAATCGACGACCTTGTCGTGATCGAACTCGACGCCCGGCTGGACGACGGTGGCGATCACGCGGTCCCATGCAGCGGACAGCCCCGCCTCGGCGAACAGTGCGCGGTGCATCTCGACCGTGGCGATGGCGTCGGCCGGATCAGTGACGGCCAGTTCGTCGAGGTCTTCCGCCGCGCCGCCCGGCACGGGAACCTCGGTGCCGATCACATAGACCGGCGCGTCCGCGGCCATGCCCTCGAAGGCATCTTCGGCGGCCCGGCACAGGCGCGCCGCACGTTCGGCGATGGTCCGTTCGGGCAGCGGCACCGGATCGTCGGCGCAGCTCATCGAGCAGTCGAGATGGATCTTGCCGAACCCGGAGCGCACGTAAGCCGCGACCATCACTTCCGCCCGGTCCATCGCCTCGGCCGCAGGCAGCCCGGTCCAGGGATTGGGACCGAGATGATCGCCGCCCAGCGCCAGCCGTTCGACCGGGAAGCCGACGCGCTGCGCGATGGCGCCCACGAAGTCGCGGTAATCGGCGGGGGTCATGCCGGTGTAGCCGCCGTCCTGGTTCACCTGGTTGCAGGTTGCCTCGACGAGGAGGATGTCCTGGCCGGTCGCCAGCGCGTGGCGCAGCGCCGCTTCGATCGCCAGCGGGTGCGCGCAGCATACCGAAGTCACGCCGATGCGTTCGCCCGCCTTGTGCCGCAGCACGATATCTCGAATCGCTTTCACATCGCTTCCTTTCGCCTCGACGGGTAGCGCAACGAAACTTTAAACGCAACTAATCGAAACTAATCGAAACCATCATTCTGCAGGAACGGCGTCCTCGTCCTTGGCGTCCGGTTCGATGGCGAGAAGCAGCGAGGCCAGCAGCGCAAGGCCGATGCCCAGGCTCTTGAGCGGCCCCGGCACCACGCCCAGCACCGCCAGAGACAGCAGCGCCGTGGCAAGCGGTGCACCGGCATTGGACAGCGGCGCGACGATGATCGCCTTGCCGTAGCGGAAGGCGAACACCAACGTCAGCGCGCCGATGGCGTTGAGCACCTGGATCACGGCGGCAAGGCCCGGTCCGTCCCAGCCCCAGTTCACCGCTTTCGTGAAGTCCGTCATCGCCCAGGCGACCGGGATCAGCACGAGCGCGGAGAGCGTCATGTAGACGAAGATGCTCTCGCCCGACATGACGTGGTTGGCCGCCTTCATGAAGTAGGCCTGCACGCCCCAGCACAGCATCACGATCATCGCCGGGACCAGCCACGCGGCGGAGGCTCCGCCGCTGCTGCCGGGCGCGAAGTCGAAGGTCGGCAGCGCCAGCAGCGCCAGCACGATCCCCAGCGCGCCGAGCCTGCCGGTCCGCTCCCGCATGAACACGAAGGACAGCGCGATCGTGACCACAGGGGAAAGCGAGATGATCGGAAAGATCAGATAGGCTGGCCCGCGCGCCACGGCATAGAACAGCACCATCTGCCCGCCCGCGCCCAGCAGGCCCACCGCAAGCCCATAGGCGATCGCGCGAGGTGACCGGTCGAGCGCCCAGCGCGCACCGGCCAGAACCACCAGCGCCGGGGGAATCATGGTCAGCGCCCAGACGCAGTAGACCAGCGTTTCGGGAAACCCGTGCTGCGGCGATAGACCCGAAAACGCACCCCAGACACCCCATAGCACCACGGTGGCGAGGGCATTCACCAGCCATGCCCGGCTGGAAGGTGCGGTGACGGTGCTCATGCCTTGGCTGCCTTTGCGGGAGTTGCACGCACGAGCAGGAACCGCTCGAACTTCGCCGGAATGCCGTTCTGTTTCGCGGTGGCACTGCCCAGCGGAGCGCCAGTAAAGCCGTCCGTCAGGACATAGCGCCCTGCCCCCAACCCGCGCAGACTGACCGGCCCGTCCCAGCTATCAGCGTAGAAGGCATAGTGCAGCACTCCGTCCTTCTCGATCGCGTGCGCCTCGGGCTTGTCGAAACCGATGTCGTAAAGCCCGCCGAGATACCTCCCCTTGGGCAGCATGTTTTCACGGTAGAGATCGATCCACTTGCGCCAGACCTTCTCCTTGTCCGCCGTCAGCTTGAAGCCGCCGGGCGGCAGCGGTTCGGAAGGGCTGGGCGTATCCTCGGGCCAGGTGAACTTCGTCGAGGGGATCGCGCCGATGCCGTATGTGGAGGCGAAATCGTCGCGCGTCTCGGTCAGTTCGACATGGTCGCCGGAGTACGGCGCGGAGGGCCCCATCAGCGCCTTGAAGGTCTTGCCCTTGAGCCGCACCTGCCACGAGGAGGTCGGGTCCGACGCGGGCGTGTTGTTCATCGCCGGGATATTGTGGAAGGCGAAGCTGTCGCCGCAGGGGCAGATCTCGACGACCGCCTGCGGATTAATCGCCATGACCTCGTCGTAGATCGC
Source organism: Novosphingobium sp. 11B (assembly GCF_054589055.1). Taxonomy (NCBI): domain Bacteria; kingdom Pseudomonadati; phylum Pseudomonadota; class Alphaproteobacteria; order Sphingomonadales; family Sphingomonadaceae; genus Novosphingobium; species Novosphingobium sp. 11B. Next base: position 45,032 of record NZ_BAAILP010000178.1, read on the forward strand.
CTTCCAGAAATCCTGCAGCTTTTCATAGGATTCCTCAGGCCGCGCGTGGTTATGCGCCGGGTTGTGGCACGGAGCGACGCCATTGAGATGCTGGCCGTCCAGCTTCAGGCCCTCGAAGCCCCACTCACCGATGATCGTGCGCACGACGCCGCGGAAATAATCGATGGTCGGCTGATAGGCCGGGCAGAGCGTGAAGGCGTTCCACCAGGTCACGTTCTGCGCCGCGCCGTCGCGGTCGAGCAGCAACATGTCGGCATGATCGCGCAGCAGCGGCGTGCCGGGATCGGCCGCCAGCGGTGCCAGCCAGAGGCGCGGGCGCATCCCATCGGCCTTGATGCGGTCGGCGAAGGCCTTCATGTCGGCGTCACCGCGCGGGAAGCGGCTGCGGTCGACCCGCCAGTCGCCATCCGCGATCTGCCAGCCGTCGTCGATCACCGCCCATTCGAAGCCGAGTTCCTTCGCCTTGGGCAGCGCGCCGTAGATCTGTTCGGGCGTGAACTTGCGCTCGTAGCCCCAGGCGCACCAGATCGCGCCGTAGCTCGAATCCGGGATCGCGGGCGCCTTGAGCCCCTGTTCGGCCATGAGCTGGCGATAGGCGTCGAGCGGACGGAAATGGTCGCCCTCATGCGCCATCACGAAGGCGCGTGGCAGTGCCAGCGTGGCGCCCGGCGCAAGCAGTTGATTTGCCTCGCCGGTCATGCCGATCCGCGTGCCGCCGGGCTGCGCCGAGACGGGCAGCGCCACGAGCCGCGGCACCGTCTCCAGATGCCCGACCGCCAATCCGACATCGCGGCGCCAGACCACCGCGACGGGCGTGCCGCCTCCGTAATCCGAGCCGTTCATGCCCATGAAGTTGCGCTGCTCGAAGCCGGGACTGACCTTCTGCACCCAGTCGCGCCGGTCGGGATAGGACGCCCCGGCGAAGCTCCAGGCGCCATCGGGATGGCCGTGCAGATCGTGCATGGCGATCCGCCAGCCGGTGACCGCCAACGGCTTGTCGCCGGTATTGCGATAGCGCACGTTGTACAGCGCGAGGCCGGGGAAGCGATCGAGGAACGTGACCGCGATTTCCTGTTCCAGCGCGCCGCCAGCCGTGCCGCGCAGGACATGACGGCGGCCACCGGCGACCTTGGATTCGGCGTGATCGAGCAGCACGAAGCGGTCGAACGCCGCGCCTTCCAGCGGGAACAGCGCCTCGGCCGCGGCCCATGGCGCGATTTCCTGCCCGCGATGAAGCAGGCGCGAACGCATCGCGGCGTCGAACTCGATGGTCAGCGTGCCGTCGGTGACGCGCGTGGTCGCCGCAGTCGCGGCCCAGACCTTGCCGGAGAGCAGAGGCCCGCTCGCGGCCGCGATCGTGGCGCCGGTCATCAGCCGGGCCAGTGCCGCGCGACGGGTTACGGGGCTGAATGACATGTCCGCACTCTCCTGATGGACTTGCGCATCGAACGTTCCACGCTCGGCGACCTCACGAGAAAAGACTTGCACCAGCGCAATCCGCCATGCAATCCAAAAACACAGTTTTTTGATGCGTTTTCTTTCGTTTTCGTTTGAAGGAGGCTGATCCGTGCGGAATCTGGTCAAAATGGCACTGTTTTCGAGTGCCGCACTGACGGCCTCGGTTGCCGTCGCCGCGCCTGCCGAGCAACATTATACCGAGGCGGACTTCGCGCATGTCGCCAAGTTCGATGCGCATGTTCATGCCAATGTCGATGACCCGCGTTTCATCGCAGTGGCGCGGCGGGATCGGTTCGAGATTTTGTCGATCAATGTCGATTATCCGGATTTTCCGCCGCTGCCGGAGCAAGCCGCAATCGCGGGGTCGATGCGCAAGGCGGACGCCAGGGTCTTCCACTTTGCCACAACGTTTCCGATGGATGGATTCGGGACGCCGGGTTGGACCGAGCGGACGGATGCGATGATCGATGCGGCGGTCGCCAAGGGGGCGGTTGCGGTGAAAGTCTGGAAGAACATAGGGATGGTGGCCAAGGACCCGGAGGGGAAGCGGGTTTTTCTGGATGATCCGCGGTTCGATGGGGTCATGGCGCATCTCGAAAGCCGCGGGATTCCGCTGATCGCGCATCAGGCAGAGCCGAAGAACTGCTGGTTGCCGCTGGAGCAGATGACGACCGAGAACGATCGCTCGTATTTCCGCGAACATCCTGAATATTATATGTTTCTGCACCCCGAGGAGCCGAGTTACGAGGCGCTGATGGCGGCGCGGGACCGGTTCGTGGCTCGGCATCCGAAGCTGGCGTTCGACGGGGCGCACATGGCCAGTCTGGAGTGGAGCGTCGATGAGCTGGCGAAGTTCTTCGATGCCCATCCGGGGGCGGTGGTCGATCTGGCGGCGCGGTTGTCAAACCTGCAGGTGCAGTCCAATGCCGATGTGGCCAAGGTCCGGGCATTTTTCGTGAAATATCAGGATCGTATCCTGTATGGCACCGACCTGACCGACAGTCCGCCGGACCCGGCGGCACGGGCGCAGAATCCGCCGGCTACCGATGATTTTCCGGGTGAGGCCGATGCCGTGTGGCGGGCGGACTGGCGCTATCTGGCGACACCGCTCAGCCAGCGGGTAGAAGCGATCCAGGCCGATGCGGTCGGGCTCAACCTGCCGAAGTCGGTGATCGACAAGATCTATTGGAAGAACGCCAGAAAGCTCTTCAATATCAAAGGGTAATACCGGAAAATCGAGTGCCGGTTCTACCGGCACTCAACGGCACCTAACAGTACCCTAGCCCTACCCTACGCGCCTTATGCGCGGTGCAGGCGGAACCCCAGACGGTCCGCAGCAGACTGCACCGCGTCACTGTCGGCCGCGTCGGTGACGAGGTCGTCGATCTCCTCGACGTTGAGGATGCGGTGGAGGCAGACCTTGCCGAATTTCGAGCGGTCGGTCACCGCGATCACCTGCCGCGCGGCTTTCGCCATCTTTCGGTTCAGCATCGCTTCGGGTTCGTAATGCGTGGTGATGCCGCGCTCGAAATCGAAACCATCGACGCCGAGGAATAGCTTGTCGACATGCAGGTCGCTGAGTGCGCTTTCGGTCTGGGCGCCGTAGAACGCGCGGTTGCGGCGGCGCAGGGCGCCGCCCAGCATGACCACGCGGATGCGCTCCTTGCGGGCCAGCGCGCAGAGGATGTCGAGATCGTTGGTGAGGACGGTGATCTCCTCGTCATCGGGCAGGTGATGAGCGATCTGCAGCGTCGTCGTGCCCGAATCGAGCACCACCGAATCGCCGGGTTGCACCATCGCGGCCGCCAGCGCACCGATCCGCGCCTTGGCGTCGGGATTGGCGGCACGCTTGATTTCCAACGGCGGTTCGGCGACGACGTTGACCGCATCGGCCGAGATCGCGCCGCCGTAGCTGCGCTCCGCCACACCCTTCTTCGCAAGGAAATGAAGGTCCTTGCGGATCGTCTGCATCGACACGCCGTAACGCTCGGAAAGGTCGGTGACCTGCACGCTGCCGCGCTCGCGCACGAGGGTGCTGATTTCCTGCCGCCTGCGGCTCGTGTCCCGGGTAACCACCATTTCATCACTCCTGCGAGCGTTTGCATTAACAGCGCCGAAGCGCCGCGACAAACATTAAGCGATGTTTCGTTACGTTTCTGTTTGACAGCTTCCGAATATCCAAGTTACCAAAACGAAATATAGCACGCCATACGGACGGGAATCATCGATGCCCCGATCCGGCCAAGGCGGGATCACATAGGGGTACGGAAACATGACGGGACGTAACACCTGGCGCTTGTCGGCGCTTGCCGGAGCCAGCACCATGGCGCTGCTCTCCGCCTCTCTCGCCCATGCGCAGGATGCCGCGACCGCTACCCCCGCTCCGGAAGCAGTTCCCTCCGCGCAGGACGATGCCGCAACCGCCGAGGCGATCGTCGTGCGCGGCGTGCGCGGCAGCCTCCTGCGCTCGATCCAGGCCAAGCGCAGCGCCGACACCATCGTCGATGCCATCTCGGCAGAGGAACTGGGCAAGTTCCCCAACCGCAACGTCGCCGAAGCGCTCGCCAACATCCCCGGCGTCACCGTGGGCCGCGACGGGCGCGGCGAAGGCCGCTCGATCACCATTCGCGGCCTCGGCGAGAATTTCGCGATCACCACCCTCAACGGTCGAATCCTCCCGACCGACGGGCCGGACCGCTCTTTTGCCTTCGACGTCCTCCCCTCCGAGATCATCTCGGGCGCCGAAGTGCAGAAGGCGGTCCGCGCCTCCGAGCTTGAAGGCAGCATCGGCGGCAACGTCGACTTGCGCACCGCCCGCCCGCTCGACCGCCCCGGCCTCCATGCCTCGGGCGCGGTCGAGGGGCAGTACAACGATCTGGCGGATAAAGGCGGCTACAAGGTCAGCGGCGTCGTCAGCACCACTTTCGCCGACGACACGATGGGGCTGATGTTCGGCGTCAGCTACAACAAGTACAAGTTCCGTACCGACAACCTCGGCGAATACTCGCTGGCCGACGGCACCGAGGCGGCTTACGGCGTGGACTTCAACCGTGACGGCGCCATCAACCCCGACGCAAACGGCCCGGCCTATATCTGGCCCGACTACTACAGCATGGGCACCGTGCAGGGCCAGCGCGAGCGCATCGGTTCGGCGGCATCGTTCCAGTGGAAGCCGTCCAGCCAGTTCGAACTGACGATCGACGGCATCTACAGCCGCTTCGACGTGAAGCAGCACAACTACCGTTCGTCCAACTATCTCAACCCGCTGGGTGACGACGGTTCGCCGCGCTGGGACCCCAGCTCGATCAGCGTGGACGCCAACAACGTCGTCACCGGCTTCAGCATCGACAACTACACCGCCGAAGTGCTCACCACCGACGAGCCGCGCAAGAGCCAGACCTGGCAGATCGGCGGCCACATCGACTGGAAGCCGACCGACCGCCTGAAGTTCGGCTTCGACGGCTACATGGGCAAGGCGCGAGACAACACCGGCGGCCAGAACCGCTTCGTGGTGGCGGGCATCACCGGCGCCTCCGCCACATTCGCGACGCGCAACGGCGGGCTGCCAGACCTCGACGTGACCATCCCCGGCGGGCGCAGCCTGTCGGAAGCGACCAACGACGATTTCCGGGCCCACTACATCGGCATCCAGGGCCAGAACATCGCCGACCGCACGCAGGGCCTGAAGGGCGACGGCACGTATGATGTCGATAGCGGGATCTTCAAGTCGATCCAGTTCGGCGCCTCGTTCACCAACCGCAAGAAGTCGGTCGCCACGATCGACAACCAGTACACCACCTCGTGTAACTTCTGCGGCTATCCCTTCACCTTCGGGCAGTTGGGCGCGGACGTGGTGAAGCCGGGCAACGGTTCGATCCTGGGCAAGCTGGACGGCGATTTCCCTCGCAACTTCCCGCGCTTCGACATCGACACCTATCTGGCGGCACTGTCGCGGGTGGAGAACAACCCGGCGATCCTGAACCCCAATTCGTGCCTCGACGATACCGGCGCTTCGATCCCGGGGTGCCAGCTTTCGCCGTATCCTGCGGGCTATTCCAATCAGGTGATCGAGGCCGATCTGCCCGCTTCGTACCGCATCAAGGAGCGCACCTGGGCCGGCTATCTGATGGCCAATCTGGAGGGCGACAAGTGGCGCGCGGATATCGGCGCGCGGCTGGTGGCGACCAAGGTTTCCTCGGTGGGCTACGGCGCCAGCATCGCCAGCATCATCCCGCGTGCAGGCACGCAGGACAATGCCGTCACCTTCAACCCGGTCGAGCCGATCAACGGTGGCGGCGACTACGTGCGGCTGCTGCCGGCGGCGAACTTCTCCTACGATCTGGCGGACGGGCTGCGGCTGCGTCTGGCCGCTTCCGAGGCGATCTCGCGGCCCAGCTTCGGGGAACTCTCGCCCGCCAAGGACGCGACTTCAGCGCAGTCGGGCACGTACATCATCTATGACGCGGGCAATCCGAACCTCAAGCCGACCGAGGCCAAGCAGCTCGACGTGAGCCTCGAATTCTACCCCACCAACCGCCTCGCGCTGACGGCGGCGGCGTTCTACAAGCACATCACCAACTTCGTCTCGACGGTGCCGGTGGACGTGCAGATCACCCCGACCAACCAGCCCGCCAACCAGCAGCAGAGCTACTCCTTCGTCGAATATCAGGTGATGAACGGCGACAGCGCCAACGTCTACGGGCTGGAAGTGGGCGGGCAGTACTTCCTCGACAACGGTTTCGGCATCCAGGCGAACCTGACCTACAACAAGTCGCGCGCGAAGACCGGCGGCATCACCACCGACCTGCCCGGCGCGATCCCGTTCTCGGCCAATGCCAAGCTGTTCTACGAGAACCATGGCATTGGCGCGCAAGTCTCGTACAGCTATACCTCGCGCTATACCTATGCGCAGGCGGGCAGCCTTTCGTACCTGCCGGTGAAGGAAGACCCCTACCACGAGGTTTCGGCGAGCCTGTCGTACGACGTGACCGACAACTTCTCGGTCTACGTGCAGGGATCAAACCTGCTGGGCTCGGCGATCAAGCGGTTCAACGAGTATCGCAACCTTCCGAATTTCTATGAGTATTCGGGCCGCTCGTTCTTCTTCGGGGTGCGCGGGCGCCTTTGATATGACGCCTTGCCGGAGCGGTCATCGACGGCTCCGGCAAGATCGGGCTCAAGGTGCCGGGTGTCCCTGCATCGAAGGATGCCGCAAACCGCTCGTACCTTGCCTCATCGAACGACCAGCGGGGCGATGCCTGTTCCCAGATCAGACGGCGTCATGGACCGGCAAAACAAGCCGGACGCCTAGAACTTCAGCACGCATCGGGCAGGCGCCCCGCATCGGTCGGCACGTTGCTGCAACTCGCCAGAACCGCGGTTCGATCCAGCGATGTCCATCAGGCCGCGCTGCCTTGCCGGGCATCGCGCAGGACGCGTGATAGCTCTTCCACCGAATAAGGCTTCTGCAGCAGCGCGAACCCATGCCGTGCGTCGCCGGCCAGAACGTGGCTGTAACCGCTCGTCAGGACGACCTTCAGGGCCGGCCAGCGGGAGCGGACATTCCTGCCAAGCTCGACCCCGTCCATCCCGGGCATGACAACGTCCGAGAAGACGATGTCGATCTCGCCATGGTCGCGCTCGAGTATCGCGATGGCATCACGGGCATTGGCGGCCCGGCGGGTGCTGAAGCCGAGATCACCAAGAAGCTGCGAAGCGAATTCTCCGACCTGGTCGTTGTCTTCCACGACGAGGATGCTGGCTTCGCTCGCGGCGACTTCGTCGGGTGCCGAAACGGCCTGAATTGCATTCGGCGCGGCGGCGCGAGGCAGGTAGAGGCTGAACATCGTACCTTTGCCAAGAAGGCTGTCGACGTCGATCTCTCCGCCGGACTGCTTGGTGAAGCCATAGACCTGGCTGAGACCAAGGCCGGTGCCCTTGCCGACTTCCTTGGTGGTGAAGAACGGTTCGAAGATATGATCGAGCTGTTCGGGCGGCATGCCCGATCCGCTGTCCGATACCGATACCTTGACGAAATCGCCCTTTGCGGCGGCATGCCCGCGCCGTGGCGGCACCGAGCCTGCGGCTTCGATCGCGATGGTGATACGCCCTTCGCCGTTCATCGCATCACGTGCATTGACCGCCATGTTGACGAGCGCGGTTTCGAACTGGCTGGCATCGACCTCCACGAAACAGGAGGCACAGATCGGATCGACGACGAGATCCACCCGCGATCCCACCACGGTGCGCAGCATGTCCGCTACGCTGCCCACCTTCGAGGCCGCGTTGAAGACTTCGGGCTTCAGCGCCTGCCGCCTGGCAAACGCCAGAAGCTGGCTGGTCAGCTTCGCGGCGCGATCCGCCGTTTCCGCTATCGCGTCGATATACTTCTTCTGCTTGTCGCGCGGGAGTTCGCGGCGGGCGAGAAGTTCGGCGGATGAACGGATGATGGTCAGCAGATTGTTGAAATCGTGGGCCACGCCGCCCGTCAGTTGCCCGATGGCCTCCATCTTCTGCAACTGGCGGACCTGATCCTCCGATGCCATCAGTTCGCGGGACCGTTCCTCGACCCGAATTTCCAGCGTCTCGTTGAGATGGCGCAGGGCTTCCTCGGCGAGCGTGCGCTCCAGAATGTCGGCGGCCTGCCGCGCCACGATGTCGAGCATGCGCAGATCGCGTTCCGAAGGCTCGTGCGGCGCATTCCAGTGGGTGGAGATCATCCCCAGCAGTTTGCCACTGCGCGAAAGCAGAGGGGTAGTCTGCGCCGACCTGATGCCGGCAGCGCGAAAAGCCTGGAGATCGGGCGTTCCGCTAATTTCCTCCCATTCCTCGAAGTCGGGCACGATGGCGCGCTGGCCGAATTTGAGCGCCAGGGTGCAACTGCTGTACGCCGCCGGGTTCACCCACTGCCAGAACCCGACTGCCTCGGGAGGCAGGCCGCGTTGTGCCAAGAGCTGCAGTTCGCCGCCATGGCCCGATGGATCGTCGGTCGGGCACAGCAACTGCATCGTTCCGAACTGCGAGCCCGTGATCGTGACGGCGGCATCGACGATCTTGCCATAAAGCTCGAAACGATCCTGCTCGTTGATGAGCGCCACGCTGATCCGATGGAGCAGGTCGATGTCGGAGAGCCCGTCGTCCGCATCCTGCGTGGGCGAGCCGATCGGCGACACCAGAGGCCCATGATGCGCGTTAGTCATTGTCCAAGTTCCCCGCGTGCGCGAGACCAATGGACGCGTCGCAGCGGGTGAACTACCAGGCAGCGGAAAAGTTCCGGGGGTCCGGTTTACGAAATGGACATCGCGACGCGCACGGTAAAGTGCCTGACATGCAAGTGGGGCGCGGGCGGATACGTATCGCGAATCTACTACCTCACCGATGGCAGTTACCTGATTTCCGGACCGGCATCGCTCGAAACCGCCGAGGCCACGCTCGGCGCCAAGCCGGAGCGCTACGGTACGACCTACCTTTACTGGATGCCGGCGGACGCCTCACTTCCGCCGCAGCCTCTGTCAGCGCATGCCGTGGGCGAAGTAGCGCTGGATTACGATCGCTCGAAGCCGGGCAGCGATCGCGTTGCCTGGGGTGAAATGGAACCCAAGCACCGTATGCTCATGGGGCAGGTCATAAATGACGGCAAACGGGCCTATCTGACGGACCGCACGCTGCTGCTGGCGGACCCGGAATCCGATCCTGCGTCGAAGGTGACGTTCATCGAAACCTATGACTTCATCGACGAGGGCAAGTCGATCCTGTTCTTCACCGTGGAAAAAGGGCGTCCGTTCAACGGCATTTACAAGCTGGACATCGCGACCGGCAAGACCAGCCCGATGCCGACGGACGCCCAGCACAACGAAACCCATTCCTTTCCGAATGTCCTGTGTGGATGGCTCCCGCGTTGCAAGTGGCGATTTGACGATCTGGCGTATTAGTCGGGTGCAGTCTTGTGTCCGGCCTGTTGGTGCAGCCGTTTCGTGACTGCTGGCCCTGATGGTATCCGCGAGCTAGGTCCCACTCTGCTATGCAGGCTATGATGCCTTGGACTTTCGGCGGGGTGTCCCGGCTCCCGGTCGACCGGTAACGCCATCACTTCTCTTCGCTCTCACAACCTCCTGAAGCCGCTCGGTGTCGAGCTGCTAATCCGTCATGCTGCCACGCCGATCGGCGCACGGTACGTGCCGCCACGCGCCATGATCGCCCAGGCGACCCTCGCCGTGCGATTGGCAGCGGCAACGGTTACGACCCGCGCGGGTTTGCGCGCCAGCATGGCAGCGATGCGCGGATCGACCGAGTCCGGTTTGGCCCGGGCGCGGCGCACCAGTGAGGTCATGCCGATAACCAGCAGGCGCCGCAGGTATCGATCGCCCATGCGCGAGATCCGACCCATCCGTTCCTTGCCGCCACTCGAGTTCTGAAGCGGTGTCAGGCCAAGCGAGGCGGCAAACTGCCGACCCGAGCGAAACCGCCCTGGGTCGGTTACCGACGCGGCAAGCGCAGTCGCGGAGATCAAGCCGACACCCGGGATCGTACCGAGGCGCTGCGACAGTTCGTTGGACCGGTGCCAAGTGAGCAACTCCTTTTCCAACGCCGCAAGCCGAACCTGCACTTCGCCGATCTGTCCGGCCAAGCCAGTGATCACGCGCACGGCGAGATCAGGAACCTCGGGCGCATCGCCCTTGGCGATCCGCGCGGCCAGTTCGATCGCGTGATGCAGCCCACGTACGATCTCGATGCCAAACTCTGCGAGCAGGCCACGGATCATGTTCACGAGCTGAGTACGCTGCTTGACCAACAGGTCGCGCGTCCGGTGCAGCGCCAGCGCCGCCTGCTGTTCCGGCGACTTCGCGGGCACGAACCGCATCGTTTGGCGCGTCACTGCCTCGCAGATCGCCTCTGCGTCATTCGCGTCCGTCTTGCCGCGCTTCACATACGGCTTAACGTACGCAGGCGGCATCAATCGAACCTCGTGCCCGAGTTTTGCCAGAGCGCGTGCCCAATGATGAGAGGTGCCGCACGCTTCGATGCCGACCAGGCACCGCGGCAACTTCGTGAAGAACGGCACCACCTGCGATCGACGCAATGCCTTGCGGACGACGACGGTGCCCGCAGCATCAACTGCATGAACCTGGAAAATGCTCTTGGCCAAATCGAGGCCGATGGTGGTAATCTCCATGTGGGTGGCTCCTATTTGCTCGTGATCGCCTGACAGCAATCACATCTTGGCACCTCGATGCCGTGAGCGGGAGCCATCCACCCCATCTGCTATGGTCTCGAGGAGACGAACCGTGCTTCGGACCCATCGAGCCCTTATAGAGGAGTATCGGGGCATCGGCCGCACTTCTGTCTTTTCTCCTGACGCAGCAAGGTGTGGCCGATGCCGAAGCTGTTGCACAGAAATACGGCGGGAAGACTTTTGACCTCTACGTTCTGGATTGGCAGACTGGCAAACGCCGGCAGTTAACCAATGTCAGCCGTGGCGGCGCGGAAGCGCATCAGTCAACGCTTGCACGAGACGGTCAGCATATTGCGTTCTCGCTGCAAGGACGATCCTCCAGGGAATACGCAGGAAAGGATGGCCTCTACATCGGTACGTTCGCACCCGGCAAGTAAAGCAGTTTCGCCGACGGTAACCGGGTGGCAATCGTGCCACCCGTGGCCTTTGCTTTCTCGGTATCGGTTGGATCGACGGTGCCGCCAGCGATGCGGGACAAGCTGGCCGAACTCGTCGCGGACCGGCATCGCGACGCCGCGCCGGACGGCGTCGCGATGCTAGCAAAAGGCGCAGCTCCTCCGGCAAAGCACTGAAATCTCGGGCGCATTGTCCGGTGTGGACATAGCGGTTAAGGTCCGGGAAAGTGGATCGGTTTGCAGGACACAGCGCAATGACGGGTATGCAGCTTGAGGCGCCGGCCGGGATGGTCCGTATTCCCGGCGGTACGTTCGCGATGGGATCGGAAACCTTCTATCCCGAGGAAGCGCCCGTGCGCCGCGTTTCGGTCGATGGGTTCTGGATCGATGCCACGCCCGTCACCAACCGCCAGTACGCACGGTTCGTCGCGGCGACCGGCTATCGCACCGTCGCCGAAGTCGCGCCCGATCCCGCGCAGTACCCCGGCATGCCGCCCGAGATGGCGCAGCCCGGCTCGCTGGTCTTCCACAAAACCGCCGCCCCGGTCGATACCGGCAATCCCGCCAACTGGTGGCGGTTCGAGTTCGGCGCCGACTGGCG